>CAYLHN010000019.1:0-20395 GCA_964383455.1 uncultured Muribaculaceae bacterium
TCCTTTTTACTTATTACTACTCTATCATTATTTAGGTTTTTTCTTACTTTGTCAAGCCTGTACATTATTTATTTTACATTTATTTATATTCTTACTGCCTTACTGCCATAGTATCTTAGTATCTTAGCGTCATAGCTCAATTAGGACTTCTTATTTTTTATACTATAAACAATTAACGCAATCATAACAAATAAGCCCAAAATAAATGCTTTAATAAGATTGTCACCTATCAGAAAATCTAATATTTCAGAACCCAATTCCTCAACAAAGCTGCAGAGGCAGTAAAATACTATTAAGAATATTATGAGCAATAAACCTTGTTTAAATCCATGATTTTTAAACTCATCATGAAACAATCCAATTATAAGATAAATGGCATAAATAAGAATTGGCACTACTATAACGCAAATAATAATATCTAAAAAATCCATAAAACTCCAAATTATAATCAAAATTATTGCGCAGCTAACAATTCTTTTCTAGCTTGTTCTTCTAAAGCTTCTTCGGTATACCCTTGCGGTAAATCATAATTTTGCTTAAATGCCAAACCATATTGGAATGCAGACGGTATTTGAGAAACAACCTGTTCATATTCGCCCATAACTGAATTTACACAGTGCGGAGTATTTGGCGGAATTACTGCCATTTCACCCTCTCTTAAAACTTTAATTTGAGGAACACCGTTACGAACAACTGTTAATGCAGCTGAACCGCTTGTTACAACATATATTTCTGTTTGACTTCTGTCCGCTTGACCAGGGTGAGTATGCAAATGTTCACCTTTTCTCAATTTTGACATAGGAGTCGGCATTGATTTATCAGCCTGAACAATAGATGTACCTATTGAAGGCGCACCATTTTTTCTGTTTGATAATTCAGTTGAATTAGTTAACCAACAGCTTTTTTCCATTGACCAATTGTTAATTTTATCATCTAAACAATAAATAGCAGCGTTGTCATTAATAAATTTCAAACCTGTAACGTCAAAGCCTATTTTATTATTAATTTTCCAAGCTGTTACAACAGTTTCTTGTTCGATGCCACCGATTTGATTGTCATTTAAAGCTTGTCTTAAGTGATTTTCACTTTCAAAATTGGTTTTCCAATAAATATCTTCGAGATGTTTTTTACTGTCAAACAGAATACCGCATTTTTTTAATTTATTAACGGTTTCTTGTCCCATACCATTTGGTTTACCTTTGATAGTAAGTTTGGCATCTTGTCTTGTCTGGCGAACCTGCTCATAAACAGGCTTAATTGTTGCTAATTCTTCATCATTAAAGCCTTTGTTTTTAAGTTGTTCTTTTTGGTAATTCCAAACAGGATACTGCTTAAATCTCAAGTATCCGCCTCTCTCATCCTTAACAAAGCCTGTGTTTTTTAATTTTTCAACAAGAGCGTTATTTTTATTTTCATCATTTGAGAACAAATTAGATTTAAATTCTCCATTATAAGTGTGAGAATTTTTTGAAATTAATTCGCGGAATTTTTCCTGCAAATTCATATCCACATGAGAATCATTTGTATGTTTTTGATACCAGGAATATTCATTTTTAGACATTAAAATTTGCGGATAACCTTTTTCCACTTTAACTTTAGCATCTGTTCCCTTATTCAAAAGAACTGTAGAATTTTCTTTAATTTTTATTTCTTTTCCGTCAATATACAACGAGCCTGCAGCTTTTTTTGGAAAAGTAATTTGTGTATCAAATTCAAATTTATTAGTTTTATCTAAAAATTTAGCAGCGTCTTTACCGTAAATTAATTCGGTTTGAGTTTGTTCTTCTACAATATAACCGCCATTTTTAGTCTTAGGAATAACAATATCCTCAGCTTCAGTTGTAACTACTGCAGCCTTAGTAATTTGAGGTGCATTACCTGTAAAATTAACGTAAGAACGGTATGCAAAAGATGGAACAGTTGCATAAGAACGAACATTTTCAAATGTTTTTTGGATTTTGTCATGCGTTTTTGCTTCATATTGAGGCACACGCAAAGCAAAATTATTCCCTACCGTAACGCTCATATTAATTTAAAAACATAAATGACAAAAATATTGACTATTAACTACAGGTTGTTAAAAAATATTAATATTATTGTTCCTTTTTAATATCTTTGCTTTCTTCCAAAAGTTTACTAATATTCTTTTTGGCAACTACGGCACTATTGATTGTTGAATTACCCGAAATACAACCACCCTCACAACACATAACTTCTATAAGATTACAGTCATTTTCACATTCTCCGCTGCAAGCAAATTTTTTAAGCAATTTAATGTTTTCTTTGTTCAGACCGCTTATCAGATAAGGTCTTACAGAATTCTCATCCTTTAATGATTTTTTTACTGCTTCTGCAACTCCGCCGGCAACTCCAAAATTACGCCCTTGTTTTGAACTTTCTAGTTCAAATTTTGTTTCTTCGCAGGCGGAAATATCAATATTTTTAGCCTCAAACAACGCACCTAATTCTTCAAAGCTCATAACATAATCAACATTTTCATTTTCAAAACATTCTGCTCTTTTTGCAACACATGGACTTATAAAAACAGTAATTACATCAGGAGTATTTTGTTTTATCAATTCTGCAGTATAATATAACGGAGTTTTTGTATCAGAAACATAAGGCTTTATTTCAGGCAAATGTTTTTTTACAAGCTGGTTATAACCTGCGCAGCAAGAAGTTGTCATAAATCTGTGATGATTTTCGTCCTCATTTGACTCTTCCTGTTCTCCGTATCCGCCTTCATTTGTCCACTCTGTAAGCCAGTCTGAATTCTTGTCATTAACATATTTCATTCTTTCACTAAATTCTTTGGCTTCGTTTCTTGCAGTAATATCCGCGCCTTGTGCAACCTCATAAACATCATCAAATCCAGCCTTTAACATTGCCGTCTTAATTTGATAAATATTACCTTGAAATTGGCCTGCAATTGAAGGGGCTGCCATTGCAACAACTTTTTTATCCGAAACAATAGCTTTTAAAATATCGATAATCTGACTTTTTTCGTGTACTGCACCAAACGGACAAGCAGAAATACAACGTCCGCAGCTAATACATTTTTCAAAATCAATAAATGCAAATCCCGAATCATCCTTTGCAATCGCGCCTACAGGACACGCCTCTTCACAAGGAACAGTTATCTTAACAATTGCGTTGTATGGACAAGCAGATATACATTGCTTACACTTTTTACACTTTTCTGAATCAATTTTCGAACGTCCGTTTTCAACAGTTATTGCACCAAATTTACAAGCATTTTGACAAGGTCTGGCAACACATCCTTGACACAATTCAGTAACATGAATATTACTTTGCACACAACCCTTGCAAGCTGCCTGAAGTACAGTTAAATTCTTACCGTCTAAAGAAGTCCTTTCTAAAGCCTTTTTTGCATACATTGTCAGAGAACGTCTTTCATCGTCTTCTTCAATCTGAAAGCCTAAACCTGCAATTGTTCTGTCCTTAATAATTGCCCTTTCTTTATATATACAACATCTGTATGGCACTTCAGCACCTGTAGGACGAATATCATAAGGAACCAATCGAGTATTCTCTTCAAAATCTTCAGAAAAAAACGCCTGAATTAACCTTACCAGTACTTCTTTTTTTATTAAAACTTCCTGAGTATTATTATTCATTTTCACACCACAATAACCATTAAAAAATGGACTAATTAGAATATAATACAAACAGGGGCTTAATTAAAGCCCCTATTTAATATTTATACTACACCGTTATATGCATCAATATAAAGCTGTTTAATTTCACTCATCAACGGATAAGCAGGATTTGCACCTGTACACTGATCATCAAATGCAAGTTCAACCAAATTATCTAAATTATCATAGAATACTTTTTCATCGACTCCGAATTCTTTAATAGATTTAGGTAATTCAATATCTGTCATTAACTGATCTACAGCTTTTAATAACAATTCAACTTTTTCATCATCATTTTTACCACCCAAGCCCAATTCATCAGCTATTTGACCATACTTTGCCTTAGCATTAGGGAATTTGTACTGAGGGAAAATAGCCTGCTTTGTAGGACAATCAGTAGAATTGAATTTAATTATTTGTCTAATTAATAAAGCATTAGCAACACCGTGTGGAACATTATACATTGCGCCTAATTTGTGAGCCATAGAGTGACATAATCCTAAGAATGAATTTGCAAAAGCCATTCCTGCAATCGTCGCTGCATAGTGCATTTTTTCTCTTGCAATCGGATCTTTTGCACCTTCTGTATATGAACGTTTCAGGTATCTGAAAATTAATTTCACAGCTTCTAAAGCATTTGAATTTGTAAAGTTAGTTGCCATACAAGAAACATAAGCTTCAATTGCATGAACCAATGCATCTATACCTGACGCTGCGGTTAAACCTTTAGGCATCCCGTCTACAAAATTCGGGTCAATAATTGCCATGTTAGGAGTCAGTGCATAATCTGCAATTGCATATTTTACATGAGTTTTTTCATCAGTAATAATAGCAAAAGGAGTAACTTCAGAACCTGTACCTGATGTTGTAGGAATAGCAACCATTGTCGCCTTTTTACCTAAATCAGGAATTTGGCAAATACGTTTTCTTATATCCATAAATCGCATTGAAATATCTTCAAATACAGTTTCCGGTTGTTCATACATCAACCATAATATTTTTGCAGCATCCATAGGTGAACCACCGCCAAGAGCTATAATCAAATCCGGTTCATACGGACGTAATATTGCCAAAGCTTCATTTACTGTCGCTAATGTCGGATCCGGTTTTACATCAAAGAAAATTTGATAGTCAATATCCAATTCGTCCAAAACATTTGTAATACTGTAAACCGCACCAGAATTAAATAAAAATCTGTCAGTTACGATAAATGCACGTTTTTTATCTTTTAATACCCTCAAAGCTAAATCCGTAGCACCGCGTTTAAAGTAAACTTTTGGCGGAACCTTATACCATAACATATTTTCTCTCCTTTCTGCGACAGTTTTTAAGTTCAATAAATTTTCTACCCCAACGTTTCCGCTAACAGAATTGCCGCCCCAAGAACCGCAGCCCAATGTTAATGACGGTTCCAAACGGAAATTATATAAATCACCAATACCGCCTTGAGATGAAGGAGTATTAATTAATAAACGGCCGGTCGGAATTTTCTTGGAAAAATAATCAACTCTTTCCTGCGTTCTAACATCAGTATACAAAGCTGCAGTATGACCTGCACCGCCGTTTAAAACTAATTCGTGAGCAATATCTACGGCATCTTCAAAATTTTTAGCTTTATACATAGCTAAAATAGGTGAAAGTTTTTCATGTGCAAAAGGATCTGAAACGTCAACTTTTTTTCTTTCTGAAATAAGAACCTTTACATGCTCAGGAACTTTCAGACCGGCCAATTGAGCAATTTTGTACGCAGGTTGTCCGACAATTGCAGGATTTACTGTATTATTTTCAGTCAAAATTATTTTTGCAAGTTTTTGGGATTCTTTTTCATTTAAAATGTAAGCGCCTCTGTATTCAAATTCGCTTTTTACCTGCTCATAAATTTCTTTTACAATAGTAACCGACTGCTCTGATGCACAAATCATACCATTATCAAATGTTTTTGACATTAAAATCGAAGATACCGCCATTTGAATTTCAGCAGTTTCATCAATAATAGCAGGAACATTCCCCGGACCAACGCCTAAAGCAGGTTTTCCTGAAGAATAAGCAGCCTTAACCATTCCCGGGCCGCCTGTTGCCAAAATACAATTTATATCAGGATGATGAAGCAATGCGTTTGATAATTCCATTGAAGGTTCATCAATCCAACCAATAATATCTGCAGGTGCACCCGCTTTTACTGCAGCTTCTAAAACTACTCTTGCAGCTTCAATTGTGCAGGCTTTTGCACGAGGATGAGGTGAGAAAATAATACCATTTCTTGTTTTCAAAGAAATCAAAGACTTAAAAATAACAGTTGATGTAGGATTTGTTGTAGGAATAATTCCTGCTAACAAACCTAGAGGTTCAGCAACTATTTTAATACCGTTAGTTTTATCTTCTCTGATTATTCCGCAAGTTTTAGCGTTTTTATGCTTATTAAAAATATATTCTGAAGCAAAGTGATTTTTAATAATCTTATCTTCCATAACGCCCATACCAGTATCGGCAACCGCCATCTTGGCAAGCGGAATTCTAACCTTGTTTGCAGCTGTTGCAGCAGCCTTAAAAATTTTATCCACTTGTTCTTGTGTAAATGTGGAATAAATTTCTTGGGCTTTTTTTACTCTTTTTATTAATAAATCCAAAGATTCAACACTATCTACCAAATTAGTAGAATTGTAAGCCTTTTCAAGTTTTTCAACTGTTTGAGCCTTGGTCTGAACTTTTGAAGATTTAGTTCTTGGCATAATATTTCTCCCTATGATTTGCGTGTTTTCTCTTATAACAGTATAAAAAACAGAAAAACATTTGTCAATTAATAAAAACTGTAAAAATTTAATAATAACTAATATTTTTATAAATTTTGCATTAAATTAACTAATTTTCGGTTAAGACCTACATTATGGACTCTTAAATAATCGACATTTCTCTCAATGGCAAGAGCATTTAATGCAACTGTAAATATATCCTTTTCTTCATTAGAAACTTTTTCCATACCCAAAAGCGATTTTCTTGAGATACCAAGCATTATTGGGCAATTTAAAGATTTAAATTCATCTATCCTTTTAATTAATTCAAAATTTTGTTCTTTTGTTTTACCAAATCCAATACCAACATCAATAATAATATTTTCTTTCTTTATTCCGGATTTTTCTGCAAGTTTTAACTTATTATTTGCAAAATCCAAATAAATTTCATCAACAATAGAATCATATTGCGGATTAATTTGCATAACATCAGGAGTACCAAGCGAATGTTGGATAATAATTTTGACATCATTTTTTGCAATTACTTCAGGCATGCTTTTATCATAATCAAACCCTGATACATCATTAATAATTGAAGCTCCAAAATCTATAACTTTTTCTGCAACTATAGCAGAACGAGTATCCACACTTATAGGAATATTAATGTTTCGGTTATTAATATATTTCAAAATCGGCTCAAGTTTTTCCAATTGCTCATCACTACTAACCGGACTTGAATATGGTCTTGTACTTTCAGCCCCTAAATCAATAATATCCGCACCATCATCTATCATCTGATTTAAATGTTTTACTGCATCTTCAAAATCATAATATAAACCGCCATCGGAAAAAGAATTTTTTGTTAAATTTAATATTCCGACAATTTTCGGATTTCTGCAACTATAATCACTTTCAATAAAACTCTCTAAATTTTCTGCCAGTAATTTCATCGAAAATTGCTGATTTTTTAAAGAATTAATTATTTTTTTTATTTGCGAAATACTTCCGCCCAAAATACAATCTGTATTTTTAATTTTAGCAGTTAAGACATCTTTATTAACAGCGCAATCAGCTCCTAACGACAAAGCAGTCTGCTTTAAAATATTTGCCTGAGGTAGCGTTAAATCATATATTTTCAGATTTAAATATTTATATTTGTTTGATGCGGAAGAAATATAAGAATAATCAAAACCTATATTATCCAATTCTTTGCAAATGTCAACTTCTGATATGCTTTTTATTTTAAAATTATTCATAAAAAAATATTAACACAAAAAAGGAGTCGGCTAAACCGACTCCTTTATATATAAATCTTTATTTACTATTTAGATACAGTTGAAACAGTAGTTGCTGCACCTGCCAAGTTTGTACAGAAAGCAGTAAAACCGCCAAATATATCTGCTAATTTTTTACCTGCTTTAGAATTTGCAGCTTCTGCCAAAGGTTTCAAAGCTTTGTTTTCTTCAGCAGCCTTTGTCAAATTAGAAGTAACAGCATCTGAATAAGCTTCTTTATCAGTCTTCATATTTTTAGTAAACTCATCTGTGCCTTCTTTTAAGTTAGTAACAGCACTCATAGCTTTTTGAGTTTTTTCAATTGCGTCCATAGTTTGTTCGCCCGTAGGCATTGAGATACCTCTAAATGAAACACTTGATATTGGACTTATCATCATTTTGTAAAACCTCCTAAAGTTTACACTTTCCTAAAATTCGTCATCACTAACTTCAAAATCATCAGATGGATTTCCATATCCATTATATGAATTTTCGGTTGCTTTGTCAATAGCATTATCAACTAAATTTTCAGTATTGCTGGAAACTTCTTTTTTTACAAGACCGAAATCTTTCATAGCCACACTGACTGCAGCACCACCTGCTATAATATTTACAGCATACTCATCAATTTTTGATTTTCTTACCTTATCAACAAATTTAGCTAATTTATCAGCTTTTGCGGTAAGTTTTGCAGCCTCTTCAGCAGTTTTACCCGCAGCTTTTTCAGCAGCCTTTTCTGCTGCCTTTGCAACTGCTTTATCTGCGTATTTACCAACGGTACCTGTAATCATTTCAGAAGCTTTTCCAAGACATATTTTTGCAGCAGTAAATGCAATTACAACCCCTAAAGCTTTAGTAGCAAAAGTTCCTAATTTACCTAATATGCCTTTATCACCGCCTGCCTGTTCTGACATGCGTCTAAATTCATCCTGTTTCGCTTTTAAAGCATCTAAATCAGGGGCTTCGCCTCTAAAGGATACGTTTGCTTTGCTTTGTGTACCGTTATTCGGTGTCATTAAACTTTGAGCTAAATTAATAGAATTAACTGTCATTTTTTCCACACAAATAAATATATTTTAACCTACATTAATATAAAGTCTCAAAAAGCATGATTTTTGCTACTTTTTGAGACTTTTGTAAACATTTTGTTACAATATTTTTATCACTAATATTTTTCAAATTCTGCAAGTATAACACATAATTCTTCATTAGTTGTTTTATTTTTTACTGATATTTTTGCAATATTTTCGTTTAATTCAACTTCTGATAGAACAGTATTTCCGTATTGAATTTCTTTTTTATAAACCATATCTATTGTTTTTGGTTTATAAGAATCTCTAAATTCTTTTGGTAAAGCCTCAAATGCCCATACAATATAATTCATATTATTAACGTGTTTATTAACGTCAATATCGTCATAACGAACTTTGAATTCTTCGGAATAATCTACTCTTTCAGGAGAATGAACTTTTAAAAAAGTCAAATCATCATCTCGCTTTTCAACTTTTGAAAATCTATCCGGGAAAATTTCACCCGGTGAATGCATTGATTTGTCAACAAAGTTAACAAGAGCCCAATAGCTTATAACTCTTCCTATTAATTCTTTATTTTCGTTATTGTATATTTCAAAATCACGATGAGCAAATAACTTATTATACCCCCTTGCTTCCGTTTTTATTAAAAGATTTTCAACATTTTTAGGATAGTTAGAAAATTCCATATGATATTTCAAAAGAAACCACCCCAAATTTTTAGGATAAACTTCATTATACCCAAAATGAGCTTTATCAGCAGCAACAGTAGCAACATCCTGCAAAAAATTTAAAAATGATGAAGGCTTCAACAATTTTTGATAATCCATCTCGCTGTATCTGACAAACACTTCTTTATTATAGTAATATGGTGATTTTTCATCTATCATAACGACTCGTAGTACTCCTTTATTAACTTACAATCATCTTCTATATTTGGACTTTCACAAACTAAAGCCCCTTTTATATTATATTTTTTAAACGCTTTAAGTAAATCTTTATAATTCATATCGGATTCTTCAAGCGGCAAATGATTTCTTTCACCTTTAGACGTATATTCAATTCCTGCTAAATGTGCGTGAAAATTATTCAGTGCAATATCACCCAATTCATTACCGATTTTTTCAAAAATCCGACAAAAATCTTTATAGGTATTATACCCTCCGCCACTTCTTGCGTGAACATGAGAAAAATCTATACAAGGCAAAACTTGTTTAAACTCTTTTGATAACCTGATAATTTCATCCACATCGCCCCATTGAGTTGCTTTACCTGTTGTTTCTGGACGAACCCAAATTTTGTTATTTTCACGTTCCAAAACTTCAATAATTTTTGCAGTTTGTTCAACAACACGATTGTAAACAACTTCTTTATCATTACCTAAATAAAATGCAGCGTGATAAGTTATACTATACCCGCCAAACTCGTTTGCAACATTTGCCGTATCAAGAATACGTTGAATACTTGCTTCAATTTTTTCAGGTTCTCTTGCATTTAAATTCACAAAAAAAGGCCCATGAGCTGTAAAAAGAAATTTATCTGAAGCCGATTTTACAAGATCTTTTGAACGGTCGCTCATTCGGACACCTTGAACAAATTCAACTTCTATACCGTCCAAATTCATATTATTAAGAACATTGAAAGCATCTTCATATCCCTTCTTTTTATCGGTTCTTAAAGGCATACCAGCGGTTAAAAAATGTAGTTTATCCATTATTTAAAAACCTCACCGACTTTTGGCTGCAAAATTTTAATAAAATCTTTTGCATCACCAACGAAAAAGCTGCCAAATTGTAAAGTAGTAGGACAAATATATCCTTTACCTGTTGCAATAAAAATTTTATCACTATCGACGCGAGTTATAGTTCCCGGTTGATATTTTGAAGAATCTTTATCAACATAAGATGCCATAAAAATTTTCATCAAGTTAGCTCTGAAAACAGTAGAAGCAATTAAAAAAGGATTTAAACCTCTGATGAATCTGTCAATTTCAATAGCAGAAAGTTTATAATCAATAAATAAATCTTTTTCTTTTAAACTTTTTCCGACAATAAATTCACCATCTGGTTGTTTTATTCTAGGAAGTTCACCTTGTTCAAACTCTTTTAAGACATCAACAAGCATTTGCATTCCAAGCAAGTTTAACCTGTTAAATAGCGTTCCCATTGTCTCTAACGGAGAAATATTTACTGTTTTTTGAGTGATAATATCACCAGTATCAAAACCTTCATCCATAAAATGAAGTGTAACCCCTGTTTCCTTTTCACCATTAATAATTACAGTTGAATAAGGATTTCCGCCTCTATATTTTGGCAATAAAGAAGGGTGAATATTTATAAACCCTGCTTTTGGAATATCCAACAATTCTTTTGGAATTTTATAATTAAAAGACGCAACAACTGCAGCATCTAAATTTAAAGTTTTAAGATAATCCAATAATTGAGGACTTTTTAAATCATCCCATTCAATAAAATTTAATCTGCGTGAATTAACAAAATCCTTAAACTGAACGTAAGTATTATGAGTTTTTTTAGGTCCCATAACGCCAACAATATTTACGCCTGCCTCTAATAATCCGTCAAGACAAACATATGCCATATCAGGAATACCGACAAACAAAATTCTTTTTTGAAAATTTAAATCACTCATAAAACCCTTAAAAAAGGGGGCTTTTGCCCCCTTAAATATAAATTATTAAACTAAAGCAGTATATGCTTCTGCTTGTGTTTTTAATGTTTCTGCTTTATCAGTTTCTTCCCAAGGAACTTCTAAATCAGTTCTGCCCATATGACCATATGCAGCAAGTTTTTGATAAAATTTACCGCCATTTTTAGATGGTAAATTTCTCAAATCAAATTTATTGATAATACCAACAGGTCTTAAATCAAAGTTTTTATTTACTAATTCAGATAAATCTTCGTCAGAAATTTTACCTGTACCAAATGTATCTACCAATACTGAAATAGGTTCTGCAACACCGATAGCATAAGCTAATTCAATTTCACACTTTTCAGCTAATCCTGCTTTTACAATATTTTTAGCAACGTATCTTGCAGCATAAGCAGCAGAACGGTCAACCTTCGTTGGATCTTTACCTGAGAAAGCTCCGCCGCCGTGACGTGAATAACCACCGTAAGTATCTACGATAATTTTTCTTCCTGTCAAACCTGCGTCACCTTGAGGACCACCAATAACGAAACGTCCTGAAGGATTAATTAATATAATTGTATTTTCATCAGGTTTTATAGCCTCTTTTTTGAATACATAATCAATAACGTGTTCTTTCAAATCTTTTTCAATAATTGCCTGAACTCTTTGATTATCACTTTCTGTTCCTATAACCGGATCATGTTGAGTTGAAATAAGAACAGTATGAATTCTTGAAGGTTTTCCGTCAACATATTCAACAGTAACTTGAGATTTTCCGTCAGGTCTCAAATAATCAACAATACCTTTTTTTCTAACTCTTGATAATCTGTAAGATAATTTATGAGCCAAACTAATTGGTAAAGGCATTAATTCAGGTGTTTCATTACAAGCATAACCAAACATAATACCTTGGTCGCCTGCACCGATATCTTCTGTTTCATTACTTGAAACATCAGCATTGTTATTTCTTGATTCAAGAGCCTTATTTACACCACCTGCAATATCTGTAGATTGTTCATCAATACTTGTTAAAACAGCACAAGTTTTGTAGTCAAAACCACCGCCATTTTCACCTATGTATCCTATATTCTTAATTGTATTTCTAACAACTTGCGGAATATCAACATAACAATCTGATGTAATTTCGCCGCAAACAAGTGCCATACCTGTTGTAACTGTAGTTTCT
This sequence comes from uncultured Muribaculaceae bacterium, assembly GCA_964383455.1. GTDB lineage: Bacteria > Cyanobacteriota > Vampirovibrionia > Gastranaerophilales > Gastranaerophilaceae > UBA6984. The sequence goes on from CAYLHN010000019.1 coordinate 12,529, forward strand.
GCAGCTACACGAGATTTGTTGTCTTTTGTTAAAAATTCATCCAGAATTGCGTCGGAAATTTGATCGCAAACCTTGTCAGGATGACCTTCTGTTACTGATTCAGAAGTAAATAAAAAATTTTTTGATGCCATTTTTGCATTCTCCTTAATTTATATGTACTCGCCGGTAAGTTTTTTAATTCCAACCCGGCCTACTTTACTACGTAAAATCCTAAATCAAACAAATTTAAAAATCAAATTTTATAAAAACTTAGACAAATAATTTTACAAATTTAAAATAATTGATTGTTTTTTTATTAATATGATATAATAATTTCATGGAAAATTTTGTACAACCTGATAAAAAGAACTTAACACAAATACCAATTAGTGAATTTGCCGATTTTATAACTGACAATTATAAAGGAAGCAAAACTGAATTTTTGGTAACAAGCATTGAAAAGTGGATTAGAGATAATTTTTCAAAAACTATAAAACCAAATGACCTTATGCCGTCAAAACGATTAATGGCAGATTTGTTAGATATAAGCACAGGGACGGTTCAAAATATATACAGACAGCTTGAAAATAAGGGCCTGCTATATTCAAAACAATGCGTAGGCACAATGATAGCCGATATAAATAATAAAAATTTTCAATTAAGAAAATCTTCATCAAAACGCGAATTTGCGGTTGAACTCATAAAAACATTTATAGTAAAAAACAAATTTCAAATTGAAGAACAATTACCATCATCAAGAGCTATTTCACAATACATTAATATACCTGTAAATACAACAAGCAACGCAATGGAAGAACTTGTTAATCAAGGTATCATTGAAAAAACGAACAACAAAGATAATCAGTGGAAATTAAAAAACAACAAATTTGATATTGATATAAATCACGGACAAACCCTAATTACACAAGTGTCGGAAGATATAAAAATTTTCATTTCAAAAAATCTGAGAATAGGAGATAAAATACCGACACACGCAAAACTTGCAAAAATGTCAAAAGTTAGTATAAAGACTGTTCACAGTGCGCTGGAAATTCTTATAAAAGAAGGTATTCTTTTGGCAAAAAGAGGAAGATACGGCACTTGTGTTGTAAAAATACCGAATTCTAATAATCTTCAGCCCGAAATTGAATCCGCTATATTTGCAAGAGCTCAATTCACCGCAAGATATCATTATCAAAGAATCAGAGATTCAATTAAAAATTTAATCATTGAAAAATATTCAATTCATTCAAAACTACCTTCTATAATGGAAATGGCAAATCTTATGGATGTAAGTCCAAATACGATAAGAAAAGCTTTTTCAAGCCTTGCACAAGAAGGATGTCTTGAGTTTTCAAGAGGACGATATGGAGGAACATATGTAAAAGCAATGCCTAAAACTTCAGAAGACAAACCTTTTGAATGGGTAGCTGTAAATCCGAAATACGCAGAATATCAAGACAATTAATTTGACTTTTTATATTTTTCGTATAAATCCGGACGTCTGTTTTTTGTACGTTCAATCATTTTCATTAACCTAAACTCATTAATTTCTTTGTGATTTCCGTTCAATAAAACTTCTGGAACTTTTAATCCTCTATACTCTCTTGGCTTTGTATAATGAGGATATTCTAACAATCCATTTTCAAAACTATCATCATCTGCAGACTCAATTTTACCCAAAACTCCATCAATTTTTCTGCTTACAGAATCAATAACGCACAACGCAGGTAATTCACCGCCTGTAAGAACAAAATCTCCAATTGAAATTTCACGGGGTTTTATAATTTCTCTAATTCTCTCATCATAACCTTCATAATGACCACATAAAATAATAATTTGATTAAAATCAGATAATTCTTTTACAATCTCATTATTTAAAGGTTCTCCCTGTGGAGTCATCATTATAGTGCAAGAATTTTCAAGTTTTTCAACATTTTCATAAGCATCAACGTATGGCTGAGCCATCAAGACCATGCCTGCACCACCGCCATAAGGCGTATCATCTACCTTTTTATGCCTATCTAATGTGAAATCTCTGGGATTTACGGTATTTACGCTTATTAACTCTGCTTGAGACGCACGTTTTAATATACTGCAGCTGCAATAAGATTCTATAACTTCAGGAAACAACGTTAGTACATCAAATCTCATAACTCAATTAGACCTTGTATATCTTCAACAATAACTTTTTTATTTTTTAGGTCAACATCAGGAACAATTGCATCAACAAAAGGTACGAGTGAAACTTTCTTTGATAAGCTCTTTACTGACAGCAAATTATTCGCACCATTTGAAGAAACGCCAACAACAACACCGACTTTTTTACCATTTTGATAAACATCGAGTCCGACTAAATCATCTATAAGATATTCATTCTCATCAAGAGATTCTTCAAATTCTGCCTGAGGAACATATATTAAACAGCACTTATATTCAAGAATATCATTTATAGAATTTATACCCTCAAATTTTATAATAGCAAATTTATTGTTGAATTTAACATATTTTATATTAAATAGCTTATATTCATCATTTGCAAATATATAAGCACACTTTAAAGATTTCAAAAAATTAGCCTGATTTTTTGAATATCCGACTTTAGCCTCGCCCTGAACACCATGGAAATTTAAGATTTTACCAATAGAAATATATTCTTTATTCTTCATCTTTTTTGGATTTTCTTCCACGGGTTTTCTTTTCTGCCTTTGGTTCTTCTGTTTCTTCAGAAACTTCAGCGGCAGATTCTTCTTTTACCTTTTTAGCTTTAGTTGTTTTTTTAGCCTTTGACTCTTTTTCTTCACTTTTTTTGAATTCTTCAGGTGCATCTTCACGGTCTTGATTCCATCTGTCAAGTCCCATTTGACTTCTTATTAAACCAATACCAACGTGAACACGCCATTCATCCATTTTTAATTGAACAGCAATAATTTTATGACAACCAATAGGCGGTAATGGCAACAATGGTTCATACAAACTTTTTATTGCTAAAAGCTGGTCAGGGGAAATAGCTAATTTACGTTTAGGGAACGGTAATTTAGGTAATTTCATCTGCTGACGTACTAAATTAATACCAAAAAATACTTTTTTAGGTTCTAATCCTATTTTTTCCCCAATAACTTCATGAGCATCAGGATTTGGCAATGGAAGCATAGCTTTATATAAAACTGCAATTTGCTCTAATTGTTCCTTGCTGACAAGTAATTGTTTAGGCTGTTGAGGTCTTTGAGGTCTGCCCATAGGACGTCTTTGCTGGAAATTGTTCGGACGACGTTGTTGATAATTATTTTGCGGACGACCTGAGTTATATCCGCCGCGCTGTTGATAATTACCTTGCGAACGATTTTGGTTATAACCACCTCGTGATTGATAACCGCCTTGATTATTGTAATTATTTCTCTGCGGCCTATCATATCCGCCTGAACTATATCCTCCGGAATTGTATCCACCGCGTTGTTGGTAATTACCTTGCGAACGATTTTGGTTATAACCACCGCGAGATTGATAACCGCCTTGATTATTGTAATTATTTCTCTGTGGTCTGTCGTAACCTCCAGAAGAATATCCGCCTGAACTATAACCGCCGGCGGAATATCCACCGCCTGTGTAACCATCTGAGCTATAATTTTGAGATGAAGCCTCTTGTTGAGAATCACCTTCATCGTGCTGGTGGTTATTTGAATCCCCTGAACCAGGAATCATATTTTTATCAGGATACAAGCAGTTCGGACAAATAACCCTTTTCGGATTTTTAGTTTCGAATTCAGTGCCGCATTTTATACACTTGTTTACATACATAAGACATGCCTCTTTAAAATAACTCTATATTAAAAAATAAATCCCCTCAAATGAATAACGGACGGTATTTCAGCTTTTAATAAAATATAATAACTTAAATCTATAACTATATTATACCAAAAAACTTTTTATTTTTCCAGTAAAAATGTTACAGGGCCGTCATTTATAAGTTCAACTTGCATCATCGCACCAAATTTTCCAGTCTGTGACTGGATTTGATCGTTTTTTACAATAGTTACAAAATCTTCATATAATTTATTAGCAAGTTCAGGATTTTCAGATTTATCAAAACTTGGTCTTGTACCTTTTTTGCAATCACCGCACAAAGTAAACTGGGAAACAATAAGCATTTCACCATTTATATCTTTAAGAGATTTATTCATTTTACCGTTTTCATCTTCAAAAATACGTAAATTTATAACTTTTTGAGCAAGTTTTTCAGCATTCTCGTAAGAATCACCTTTTTCCACGCCCAAAAATGCCAGAATTCCATGACCAATTTTTGAATACAAATTGCCGTCAATTGTTACCGATGCTCTTTTCACACGCTGGATTAAACATTTCATTTTTTCACTTTACCTCTTAATTGCCCGCAGGCCGCATCAATATCGGCACCCCTTTCAAGTCTGACCGTAACTTTTTTACCTGAGTGTTCCAAAAGGTACTTAAATTTCATAACGGAATTATTTGATGGTTTTTTATAATCATTTTCAATAACAGCATTGTAAGGAATGAGATTAATATTACATTTAATACCGTTTAAAAGTTCAACTAAATGCTTGGCGCAATCAATCGTATCAGTTAAATCTTTAATTAAAAGATATTCTATGGTTACTCTGCGTCCTGCAATTTCAAAATATTTATCCAGAGCTTTTTTCATTACTTCAATAGGATATTTTTTGTTTATTGGCATAATTTTATCTCTTATTGAATTCACAGGTGCATGTAAAGACCATGCGAGAGTAGATTGATTGTTAGCACGCGCAAATTCTTCAATTTTTGGTGCTATACCGCTTGTTGATACGGTAATTCTCCTCGAACCTATCTGACATTCTGTATTAAGCAATTCTATAGCTTTTAAAACATTTTTTAAATTCAATAAAGGTTCACCTTGCCCCATAAATACTACGTTTGTAACCTTTAATCCGGTATCACGTTGAATAGTTAAAACCTGTTCAACAATTTCAGAAGCTGATAAATTTCTTACAAAACCGCCTTTACCTGTTGCACAAAATGAACAATTAACCGCACAACCGACTTGACAACTAACACAAGCCGTCAAATTTGCACGATTATCAAAACGCATTAAAACTGTTTCTACACATTCACCATCCGCAAATTCAACCAAATACTTAATTGTTCCATCTTGACTTACCTGTTTTCTCTTGATTTTTGTCTCGGTAACAATTGCAACGTCTTTCAATTCTTCACGAAATTTCAATGATAAATTCGACATTTCATCAATACTTGAAACTGATTTTAGATAAATCCAATTTTGAATTTGCTTTGCACGAAAAGAAGATGCCTTTAATTCAGACATAAGTTCTTCTAATTCAACAATATTTAGCCCTGAAAGCACCTTTTTACTCATTTTTCAGATTTCCGTCTTTCAATTCTTTTCTAAAATGTTCTCTGATTTCTGACAAAGCTTTTATTGTCAAAACAATTTTTTGAATACTTTCATGCCAGCCTATAAAAGCGCAAGTCGGATGAAGCATTTGTATCGGATTATCGGGATAATCTCGGCAAATAGACGGACGATTTTCATAATCCGAGCATTTGTTATCTTCGGTAACTTTTTTACAATGATAAAAATAAACCTTTTCACCTGATTCTTTTAACAAATCATAATATAACGGATATTGTTTTTGAGCATCTTCTTCATGTTCATAAGGCGTGAAAGTTGAAATAAATTCTTTTGCAAATTTATCTCCGCGAGATGCTTTTTCTAAGAGTTGAACAGGAGAGAACTCGCTTATTGAAAGACGACAGCAAGCACCGCACATTTTACAATTAAAATTTTTACGTCTTTCCGTAACCAGATTTTTTTGAAGTTGAATATGTTTTTCAACATCTACATTCAGGTAGTTTTCAATTTCTTCCGGCTTAAGCCCGTTAATTTCGCCCTGCATAGCATTTAATACAGAAACAAAAACTTCTCTGTATTCCTGCACCAATTGTTTGTAATGTTCTTTTAGCTTATCCATACCGAATATATTATCACAAATCAGAAAACTTACCAATGTATTTTTTTATAATACTGCATATACTGTCCACAGAAAGGAAATAACAATGACAGAAAAATTACAATTATACAGATGCAGTGTATGCCACAATTTGGTTGAAGTACTGCAAACAGGAGAAGGAGAGCTTGTTTGCTGCGGACAACCAATGGAACTAATTCAAGCACAAGAAAAGGAACACTCAGAATACTCCGACAAACACGTTCCTGTTTTTGAAAAAACTATAGAAGGATTTAAAATAAGAGTAGGAATACAGGCACATCCTATGAGTGAAGAACATCACCTTGATTTTATTCAGGCAATTTCAAAAGATAATAAATATGTTAAAACCAAATTTTTATCACTTGAAGACGCACCTGAATTAAACGTAAAATGTAAATGTGACGCATCAATTTGGGCTCGTTCGCTATGCAACATCCACGGTCTGTTCAAAAATGAATATCAAGAGTAAATAAATAGTAATAATACATAAAACAAGCCGCATAGTAATCAACATATTTACTATGCGGCTTAAAACAATAAATAGACAAATAAAAAAATTATAATATAATACCTTTAGGGTAGTACCTGCCTTTCACCGACACACGAGTACTAAGGTCTTAATCGGAAAGGAGGGCACAACACTATGATTGACAAAATAATAATGCTACTAATCGTAGCAACGCTATTCATAGTAGCATTAAAATTAATCAATCTATAGGGTACTAAGTGAAGCCTTAAGGAAGTAGTGTTTCTTTAGGGCTTCCCCCTATGACTATATTATTTACTATTTTTAGCAATTTGTCAAGTGTTTGTGCAAGTTCAAATACATATTAGTGACAAGAGGTATTATTTACTCCGTCAAGAACAATGTCAGAATCATTACATTTCCAGTCATTTTCAGGATCTGCTTTCAAATAATCAAGATTACCGTTTTCGAGCACCCAAGCTGCAAGAGAATACTCACAAGGCATACCATTATAAGAATCTTTACGAAGTGTATTCCAATCAGTAACAATTTCGTTTTTTATTCGACAAAGTGCTGAATTAAAGCCAGAACCTCCCGCAATTTGAAAATAAAATAAATCATCACCATGTTTGTTCTTGCCTTTGTTTGGACCGTCAATATCAACTAAGATTGTCATAACAAAAGCATCCTTACTAAATTTATCACCATAATTATAATAAAAAGCAATTGAACTACCATCTGCCAATTGAACCATATAGCTGCTCAGATATGAATTTTTTAATCTGTTTAACAAATTACCGTTACTCTCATTATCATATCCAATGTAAGATGCAGATGAAAAGCAGCCATCACCAAAACCACAATCCTTTGATACCTTCATAAATTCAGTAACGCGCTTTGCAAAACGTTCGTTTGCATCTGCTTTTGTTGATATATCATTAAACCAAGTATCAAAATCACCATAAACGGCTTGAGCTCTATCAACAGCATCAGTTAGTGATGAATATATCTTTTTAACTCTTGTTACTTTTTCTTTATCGCCTGTTGCGTGGTTAAGGTTTGGCAAAGTCAAAGCTGCAACAACACCGATTATGCCAATTACAATTAAAGTCTCAGCTAAAGTGAAGGCTCTAAGGCACTGAGGCACTAGGGCACTAAGTTTTTCTGTGAATAGTGAATTGTGAGTCGTGAATAGACCGTCATTGCGAGTGAAACGAAGCAATCCATTACAAAATGTTCTAAGGCACTGAGGCACTAGGGCACTAAGTTTTTCTGTAAATCGTGAGTGGGGAGTTGTAAATAAATATTTTAGGAAGTTGTCCCCTCTCCCTAACCCTCCCCCGACGGGGGAGGGTAGAATTTTATATGAGAGCTCTGCTCGAATATCTAAAATTCGGGT
>CAYLHN010000020.1:0-9905 GCA_964383455.1 uncultured Muribaculaceae bacterium
ATTTCTTTCTTGCTCCTGTGTATTTTGACATTTTATTTTCCTTTTTTCTTTCTAATCGTTGTAATAAACAGTTTTTGTTTTGAACCTATACTCTACGTTTTTTAGGTGGTCTGCATCCATTGTGAGGTATAGGAGTTACATCTTTTATCAATGTAATTTCCAAACCTGCAGCTTGAATAGCTCTGATAGCTGTTTCACGACCTGAACCAGGTCCTTTAATGTAAACTTCAACTTTTTTCATACCTTGGTCGATTGATTTTTTTGCAACTAACTCAGCTGCAGATTGTGCTGCAAACGGAGTACCTTTTCTGGCACCTTTAAATCCTGATGCACCTGCAGTTGCCCAAGCAATTGCATTACCTTGAGTATCAGTAGAAGTTACGATTGTATTATTAAATGTTGATTGAATATGAACAACACCCTGTAATACGTTCTTTTTTTCTTTTTTCTTTGTTGTCTTTGGTCTTGCCATTGTTTTATTTCCTTTTTACTTTAATTAATATTTCTTTCCTATTTGCCTATAAAATTAAACTGTTTTTTTCTTAGTAATTGCTAAACCTTTTTTACCTCTGCGAGTTCTTGCATTTGTTTTTGTTCTTTGACCTCTGCATGGTAATGAACGTTTGTGACGCATTCCTCTGTATGAGTTAATTTCTTGTAAACGTTTGATATGCATTGATACTGTACGTCTCAAGTCACCTTCTATTTCGTAGTGGCTTAATTCTTCACGTAAAACTTTAATATCTGCATCTGTTAAATCATCTGTTCTAAAATCTTCAGAGATACCTGTATTTTCCAAGATTTTTTTACTTGTAGCAGGTCCGATACCGTAGATGTAAGTCAATGCGATAATCATTCTTTTGTTACGAGGTAAATCTACCCCTGATAGTCTTGCCATTTCTTTTTCCTTTATTTAATGTGTTTTACTTTACTTGTTTGTATACAATTTAAACTATAGCTTCACTCGGGCAAATGCTCTTTCTATCATTGTCATTCACTTTGCCCTCATTACTTCGGATTGGGTTCGCTAACTGCACCCTACGCAAAGTTTAACCTTGTCTTTGTTTATGTTTTGGGTTTTCGCAAATAATTGCTATTCTGCCTTTTCTTTTAATACATTTGCATTTATCGCAAATCTTTTTTACTGAACTTCTAACTTTCATTTTCTTACCTTTCTATAATAAATTTTATTTTAATCTGAATGTAATTCTGCCTCTTGTTAAGTCGTATGGTGTCATTTCAACTTTCACCTTATCACCCGGCAAAATTCTTATGAAATTTTTCCTTATTTTTCCTGAAATATGTGCCAAAATTTCATGCCCGTTTTCCAATTCAACTCTAAACATTGCATTTGGCATCGATTCAAGGATTGTTCCTTCTAATTCTATTACGTCTTTTGACATAGTTTTCCTTTTCTAACCAGTGCGTTATTTTATAATATTCGCTAAAAATTTCTTTGCAAGCAGTTTTAACAACCTTTTTAGAGGAAATTTTTATTTCAAAAACTGATTGTTTAAAAAAATTTACCACTCTTTCAGTTATTTATTTATCATGTCAAAATCAAACAAATATTAAATATTTTAGGTATTTGTAAATTTTTGTAAATATTTTTAATAATTTTAAATTTAATTAAACAACCAATATTTCATTATAAAGTTTTTGGTAATTTTTTAGCTCATTTATTTTTTTATCAAGATTTTCTTGAATTCTTTTGAAATCTTCACATATAGATTTAATTTTACTTACAGAATATTTTCTGAACAAAGGAGACGGCTTTAGTTCATTGTCCATTCTATACCTTGCAGATTGAATATCATTATAAAAAGAATCTTCGATTAGATTTTTTGTTTCGCACAAATTCATATATACATTACCCAATGCTGCTTTTGCATTTATAACATTTTTTCTGTTTAATTCTGATACAACATTTGATATACCTGATTGCAGAATTTTATATTTTTGTTCCAATTCTTGTTTTTTTTGAGGTAATTTTTCTGTAAAATATTTTTTTGTTTGAATGTAACCTTGTTGAATAAGTTCTTTTCTTTTATCTTCAGACAAATTAAAATCGACAATCAGAACATCACCAGTATTAATCGTAACATAATCATATTTATCGCAATCACCATAGGTTTCTACAATGTTTTTTGTAGCAATTGATGTTATACAGCTGTAAACCGTATTCATATAATCAATTGCATTTTTACCGTCTTTGTCATAATCACCTTCCAGACGAAATTCTAATATTCTTTCTTTCGAAGCATTTAATGTATTTGATATTTTCCACAGAGGCCAGCTTTTTTGTAAATCTCCATCAACAAGTTCCGCATCATCATAATGCACCGCTGTCATTAACCCCGGCATACTTGATGAAATTCTTATTGCAGATGCAACCTCAAAATCAGGTGTTTCGAATTTTGAAAATTCCTTACACTTAAAATTTGTCAAATCTGTAGTAATTATTACCAAATTTTTATCTAAATCTTTAAATTTTACAGTAGAATTTTCACCATTTTTATAATTTTCACCATAAAATTTTGTTTCAATCATTTCACGAATCCATTCTAAAAAGACTTCACCTTTTGAAAGCGCAAAACCTTTTTTAAAACCAAAGTGGATATCACGAAATAAATCAAAATTAACCTTTAAAAAAATATCTTCAATTTCTTCTCTTTTATAACCAACAGCTAATAAACCTGCAAAAATAGCACCTACAGAAGAACCGGCAATTGTTTCTATAGATATCCCCAAACTATCCAATGCTTGTATAGCACCAATATAGGATATGCCCCTTATTGCACCACCGCCAAATATACATGTATATTTGTTTTCAGAAAATTGCATTACTTTTTATCCTTTTTATTTATTTCTTCAATTTTAACTCTATTTGGACCCTTAAACGTTATCATTGTATCTAATATATTATTTTTATAATATTTTAAATCGCCCGTTGGGAGAATATATTTATCTTTTGCCATTTTTGAATCAACAAATACTCCGTAATTAATTCCCTCAAAAACCAACGTCCATCTTGGATGATCCTTTAACACAGAATATATGCCTTCATAAGCTTTTTCCATTATTATGATATCAGGCTTATTTTTTCTAAAAATATCAAAAAAACCCGGCTTTAAAGCATAAAATTTGTGCATATCTTCTAAAAGTTCTTGGTCATATACTTCTTCATATCTTCCATCCATATATATTTTGTTTTGCGGGTATAATTTATACGAAGCAAAACTACCGATACCAAAATTTGTCAACAAATTACCTTCAATTTTATTCTTTTTAATAAATTCAACTTCCATTACAGGGTAATTTCTGTAATTAACCAAAGGTCTATAATCGCTTAACCAAAGCATTAAAGAAGAATAAGCAACTAATGCCGTAATAAGAATACTCATACTCCACTTTGGAAATTTGACATTTTTAAACAAAACCAGTACATCTTCATAACAAAAAGCAGTGCCTGTCAATATAAAAAACGGCATCATTTTAACGTGTTTTATTGCTAAGAAAAGAGTAACAGCCAGAACTATTACTTTTGTTTTATCTGCTAAAAAATAATTCCATTTTGATTTTTTTACTTTTAAAAATTCTACTATTAAATAAAACAAGGCTGTTAATTTAAAAACCTTAAACATTTTATAGTTATATTTTGAAAATATACTCCACCACTCAACAACATCTTGCCGAGACATAGTAACCGCTTTTATTAAAAATTTTACAAAATCAATACCATATGGATTTATAAATAGCATCAACGGACAAATAAACGAAGCAATCAGATAATGCTTAAAAGGTTTTTCATTCAAAGCTTCGCCGATACTATATAAAACAAGAAGTCCGAGTCCTGAAACAACACCTCCATGCATGTTTCCCCAAAATAAAAATAATATAGGCAGCACTAATAAAAGCTTATAATTTTTATTTTTTCTGACCAATTCAAGGATATATAATTCAAATATAAAAAATAGAAAAGTAAATGAATGGCACCTTATTAAAGAAGAATAAGTTACCATAAATGAATTTAACGCAATGAAATAAATTAGAATATTTTTATAGTCATATTCTTTTGAACATCTTATTTTAACAGTTTTTACAAGGAAAAACATTGTTAAAAATATCAACAGAACTTGCAATAATAAAAGTCCAAGATGCCCCAGATAATGTTGAAAAACATAAAAAACTACACTTGAACCCCATTCATGATCGTACCAAGGATGAGTTGGAGTATACGACAAGAAATCATATTTTAAAACTTGTCCTGTTTGCACAACAGCCATTCCCGCAATTAGCCTTGCCCACATATCATAGTCGTAATTTGAAGACTTTACTGCAACAGCAGCACACAGCATAAATAATAAAATATAAAATCCTGTTGTTTTGAAAATATTTGCAATCAAATTTTTTGTATTTTCATTTAATAAATTTTTAATCATATAATTACCTTTGTTTAATTTAAGGCAAAGGGTCATACCCGCCCGGATTCAATGGATGACAACGGCAAATACGTTTTATACCAAGCCATCCGCCCTTTAATACTCCATATTTTTCTATAGCCTGTTTCATATATTCCGAACAAGTCGGCGTAAATCTGCAAACAGGAGGTGTTAATTTTGAAATTTTTTGATAGATTTTTATTATAAATAAAAGTATTTTTTTAATCATGATGTCTTTTTATATTTAAGTTTGAGGCATATAACTTTCGCCAATTGTATCAACAGCTTCAACCTTAATATCCGTAATTAATTCAGAATAAGAAATAACAACAATTGTCGGAATGTGGCGTTCCAATAATTGGAATAAAGGTAGTCTTATTCTAGGTGAACACAAAATTACAGGTTGTTTACCGATATTTTGATGAGCATTCATTAATGTGGATGCTGTAGTTTCAATTAATTCCTGAACCTGCATTGGATTTAGCAAGAACATAGTACCCAGCTCTGTTCTTTGACAGCTGTCATCAAGAACTTTTTCCCACTCAGGTGAAAGTGTTAATGCATATAGAACTTTATCTTCCTGAACATTAGTTAAACAAATTTGACGTCCTAATGCTGCTCTCAGACGTTCAGAAAGAATATCCGGTTCTTTCGAAAATCTTGCATAATCGCAAAGACGTTCAAAAATAAATATAATATCTTTAATTGAAACTTTTTCTCTGATTAAGTTTACAAATATTTTTCTTAAATCACTTGTTGAAATAATTGCAGGAACAAGGTCATTAACAAGAGTAGGATCTTGAGAACGAACCAATTCCATAAGTTTTAACACGTCAGTTTTTGTCATAATATCATCAACGTGTTTTCTTGTAATTTCCTGTAAGTGAGTAATTACAACATCTGTTGCATCAACAGCTGTAACTGCTTTTGTTGATTTTGCATCCTCTTCAGATACCCAATAAGCCTGAGTCTGATATGTCGGATCTACACCAACAATTGCATCATCAGGTACTTCTGATTTAACAGAATCCCATTGATCGGCGATTACCATATATTTACCGGGATATACAAAACCTGTTGCAACAGTATTACCACGAATAGCAATCAAATATTCGTTTGCTTCAAGTGCAGATGAATCCATAATTCTTATGTTTGGCAAAATATATCCTAATTCATCTGTTACACGCTGTCTTAAAGCTGCAATTTTTGCAAGCAATTGACCTTCCTGGTCAGGGTCTGCAATACATAAAAGTCCCGCGCCCACCTGCAAACTTAATACGTCAACACCAAGTCTTTCATACATTCTGTTCGGATTAACAAGATCTTGCATGTTTTGGCGAACACTTTCCAATTGACCCAATTGTGATTGAACATCGGCATTAACCAAAGTTGATATTCCTGAAAGCGTAAGTATAAATGCAAACAGTAAAAACGGAAACCAAGGCAGACCTGTAACAGGACTTGAGCAAGCAACAAGTACAAGGAAACCTGCTGCTAAGAATAATGAATTTGGCTTACTTGTAATTTGACCTACTAAATCTGTACCTAATGAGTTTGCTGCAGAAGAACGGGTCATTACGATACCTGCGGCAACTGACATTAACAATGAAGGTACTTGTGATGACAAACCGTCACCAATTGTTAAAATTGTATATTTTGAAACAGCATCTGCAATAGGCATTTGATTCATTAAACAACCTACACATAATCCGCCCACGATATTGATAATCGTAATAATCAAACCGGCTATTGTATCACCTTTTACGAACTTCATGGAACCATCCATTGAACCGAAAAGATTTGATTCTCTTTGTAAATCTTCACGTCTTTTTACCGCTTCTTCCGGTGAAATCAACCCCGCGTTAAAATCGGCATCAATTGTCATTTGTTTACCGGGCATTGCGTCTAAGGCAAATCTGGCAGCAACTTCGGCAATACGTTCAGCACCCTTTGTAATTACCATAAATTGTACTGTTGTAATAATTAAGAAAATTACGACCCCTACAACCATATTACCACCGGTTACGAAGTGACCGAACGCAGATACAACTTCTCCAGCATCACCCTTTGCCAAAATCAAACGGGTTGAAGCAATTGACAATATCAAACGAAACATTGTACCCAAAAGAATAATTGATGGAAAAGCTGCCAATTCTAAAGGTTTTTGCACATACAAGGCTATCATTAGAAGAACAATACCAATTGTCATATTTAAAGATATTGAAAAATTAATAACCCAGTTTGGCATTTCCATCAGCAAAATGAGTACCAGGACTAATACAAATCCTGCTAACGCAAATTCACTTATTGGTTGTCCGCTGCCTTGTGGTGCTGCCATTACATACCTTTCAATGCTTCTTTGATAATTTCAAGCTGCGTATCTAAAGATGCGTCAACTATACCGTTGTTTGTGTTTATAATACAACCGCCTTCCGAAATTGATTCATCCGCAACAACATTTATTTTTGCCTCAATTCCCATTGATGAAACGTATTCAGGTAATTCGGTTTTTACTAAATCCACTTGAAGCGGATTTAATTTTACAGTTATTCTCGGTTCTTCTTTAGATAATGACTTCATTACGTCTAAAATGGACTCAAGTATAACTTCCGGATTTTGTTCCACTTCTTTTTTAATAATTTTTTTTGCAATATCAACACTAATTTCTAAAATATCAGGTGCTATATATTCAAAAACTTCTTTTTTTGCGCTTATAAAATCTGCAATTTTTTCACGAAGTGCAATAATATCACTTTCTGCTTGTTCAATACCTGACCTGTAGCCTTCTTTTGCTGCGGTTTCTTTTATATTATCAGCTTCTTCCTGAGCTCTTGATATCAAATTTCTGTCGTCGATACGTCGATAACCGCGCCTTCTATCGCCTCTTCTTCTTTCCTGACGTTGAGAAAAATCTATATTATCCAAATCAAAAACGTTAACAGGTTCTTCTGCTTTTTCAATTTGCGGAGCTTGCACTACAGGTTGAGATATAGGTTGTTGAACCATATCATTTTGCTGCTGCACAGCAGATTTTTGTTCTGTTGAAACATTTTGTTTTTTAATAATCATGATTGATTACATTATACACTATTTTCAACATATTGGGCAATAACATTTGCAACTTTTGGCGGAAGCTCATATAATTCGTCTTGAAGGGCCGTTGTTACAAATCTTTTAACATTTATTCGTTCATTTCTTAATATAATTTCAATTTTTTCTCTTGTTTTATTTTCTAAGGCACTTTTAACCCTAAATATAAGCTGATTTGGAGTAGTTGAACGCTTGCTTGGCAGATTTACTTTTATTTCTTTTAAACATTGTATTGCCGTATTTGCATCAACTTTTTGATTTAAATCAGGCATTTGCATGTATTGGATAACCAATTGTGCATCTTGAGGATTAAACTTATTTAAAATTGACGAAACTTTATCTTGAGAAAGAGTTCTTAAAAGTAAAGCTAAAGATGCCAATTTAAACATCTTTTTATTGCCTGATAAGTTTTGTTGAACTGAAACTGGAGGCATTGGTTGTTGAGCATTTTGCTGCGCCTGAGCTTGAGCTTCAGCTTCAGCTTGCCGTTGAGCAGCTTGTTCAGCTTCAACTTGCTCCATTAATTGATTTAAATTATTTTGTTTTTCTGCTTGTTCTTTTAATTGTTCGTCAATAATACCGCGTTGCTGCAATTCGTCCAGAGCTTCTTCATAAGATTTAATTACATGCTGCTCGACAAGTTCTAAAATCTTATCTTGCGGTAAATTTTGTTTTATTGCATTTTTACCAATATCATATATCGTAAATGCAATTTTTTGAAGCACAATATCCCAATATTCAGGTTGAATTCCTGATCTGATAACATCAACTGATTTATGAAAAGACCATTCGGCAATAATTTGAGTCAAGAAGATTGCTTGTTCAACATTAAACCCAGCCTCAGCATCGTTTGAAATAGCTTCACCGGCCATATTAGAAAAATTTTCAAGGGTTTTAACTACATATTCTCTCTGAAACGGTTCAAACTCTTGCGGAACAAGTTCTTTGGCTTGTCCCGCAAGATCTGATGAAAATTGTTTATAATCGAATCCTTCTATTGGCATTGTTTTCTCTTTGGTATAATTTTACCGCGAAATTTTTAAAATTACGACAAATTCACATTTCGTAAAATTTTTCTAAAAATATCTTAAGCTTGTTCAATCCAGCTTTTTATTTTTTCACCTGTTTCATTAGGGTCTAAAGCATCCATGTCGGAATGTATAGCTGCAATTGCTTCATCAATTATATGAGACGGAATTTGCGGAACAACTTCTCTTTGCTGCTGTTCTAATAAAGCTTGCTGTAATTGAGATTGACGTTCTATTAATTCAGCAGCTTTTACGTTCATATCTCTTAATTGAGCATCTTGTTCATTTGCTTTATTTCTCAACATTTGAGTTTCTTGTTGTTGAGCCAATTGAGTTGCTTTAAGTTTACTTGAAACAACTGCATATCCGCCTGCAAGGCAAATACCGACCATTACAAGAATCAACCACCAAGGATTACCTGATTCTTCTGTTTGAGGAAGAGTTTCACCTTTATCTGAAGCCAAATAAGGCTCAATTGATTCTGATAATGCAATTGTAACATTTTCCGGATCAACTTTTGGGCTTGCTGCTCTTGCAATTAATTCTTTCAATTCTTCAAGTGTAGTTTCCGCAGGCATTGCATTTTTTTCTAAAGTTACAGCAATTGAAATTTCTTCAATCACACCTGCTTTTTGATATTCGTTAACTTGAGTTTTTGTAACTCCATATTGTGTTTCTCTTGCTCTTCTTGAATAATTTCTGTTCTGAGAAGATGATGATGCAGAGCTTGAAGAACCCGGAGTTGCAAGTCCGTTTGGCAAATATACACTTACAGCATTGGCTTTGCCTGAACCTGAACTGTTATCGGTTGATTCGTCGCCCAAACCTTCAACAAATGTTTGTTCTGAAACAGATGCTTTTTGATTTGGATCATATATAATACTTGATTTTTCAACAGGAGATTGTTTTAGCGATGTACTAACAGTTACAACAAAGTTTCCTTTACCAATTAATCTGTCTAATTGTGCATTAACTTTTTGCTGCATGTATTTATCATTTTCTTCAACTTTTTCAAGCATTTCATCTGCGGCATCTATAATACTTGAATAAACGTTTCCGTTGGTATCAGTAATTGAAATATTATCTGCAGTAAGACCTGTGACACTGCCTAAAAGCAAATTAGTAATAGCCTTAATTTTTAACGGAGGCAATTTTTCGCTTATTTGAGTTGTTAATTGAACAGTTGCAGTTACAGGTTTTTGCATTGAAGAAAACATTGTTTGTTCCGGTATTGAAATAAATACAGAAGCGTTATCAATACCATCCATTTTTCTTATTAATCTTGCAAGTTCACCATTTATAGCTCTTGCTAAACGAATTCTTTTATCTTCTTTTGTTGAAGTAA
>CAYLHN010000020.1:9915-20202 GCA_964383455.1 uncultured Muribaculaceae bacterium
ACGGCAGGAGAGTACAGAAAACTCCAGAGACTCTCCCGGAGCTATCCCGGGATAGATGAAAACATAGTCTGCTCAGGGATAGAGATAAATACTGATGCATTATCAATTCCGTCCATTTTTCTTATTAATCTTGCTAATTCACCATTTATAGCACGTGCAAGACGAATTCGTTTATCATCTTTTGTTGATGTAAAATCACCTTTATCAAATATTTCAAGACCAACATTTTGATCCATCAAACCGCTTTTAACAATTGTCAAAAGAGCTGTGTCTCTTTGGGCTTGATTGTAAGTACCTTTTTTCAAAATGATTGATGATTTTGTACCGTCCAGTGCACGCGAAGCCTGTATGCCTGATTTTGCAAGAAGAGCTTGAATTTCAATAGCTTTACCTAAATTATCAGTTGTCAAAAGAGTTAAATCCTCTTGAATAGGCTTCTCTTCAACTAACTTTGCTTTTTCAGCACTTGATTTTCCGCCTGCAGTCATAACGACCGCCATTATGCCAATTGCTAAAACTAATACGACGACACCAATTATGCCGTATAATAAAGGTTTGTTTTGTAAAATTTGTTTGAAATCCATTTTTCCCCTGCTCAGTCTTTTTAAATTTTAACCTTATTCTCTTTTTTAACTTTTATACTTGAATTTGTACGATTTTATCATAAGCTTGGATAACTTTTGACACTGCATTTGTTGCTACAGTTAAAGTTAATTCTGCTTTTGACATTGCTATCATAACATCATGAACATCAACATCACCTGTACCGCTTGCAGCTTTTGCAAGTAAATCATCAGGTTGATTCATTTGGTCATTAATATTTGAAACCATATTTGTCATAACATCTTTGAAACTTGATATTTTTTCCGAACCTTCAAGATTGGAAACTCTGCCGTATCCCATGCCTGTTTGAGACATAGACGGAATTTGTGAATTAAAATTGATTGAATTAAATCCGTTCATAATACACCTCGCTCTTTACATTTTATATATTTTTTTACTTTATTACTATATTTTTTTGAGTAAATTCCTTTAATCTCATCCGTTTGATGTACAAAAATCCTCTATTCGATGTAGTTTTTTCTTAATGATTTGTTATTAAATATCAAGTTATAGCTTTACAAAACTTAACAAATAGGGTAAAATAAACTTATGGATAAAAGCCCCGACAAAATTCAAAAAATGTTTAACCAAATTGCAAACGATTATGATAAAAACAATAATCTTATTTCTTTTGGTTTGCATAAATTTGTAAAAAAACTTGCCGTAAAAAGTTTTAAATTTTCCGGAAAATGTTTGGATTTATGCACCGGAACAGGAGACATTGCTAAAATATTATCAAAAGACTGTGATGTTACAGGTCTTGATTTTTCAACAAACATGCTTGATATAGCAAGGAAAAAATATCCAAATATTAAATTTATTGAAGGAGACTGCACAAATTTACCTTTTGAAAATAATTCTTTCGATGTGATAACAATAAGCTTTGGTTTGAGAAACATAGAAAATTATAATAAAGCTTTAGATGAAATATATCGTGTATTAAAACCGAACGGATTATTTTTTCATCTTGATTTTAGTAAAAAAAATTTTATCGCAAATTTTCTATATGATTTTATAATCCCTAAGTTGGTAAAAATATTTTACGGAAATGATTTACCATATAAATATCTAGTTCAATCAAAAAAAGAATTTTTAAATACAGACAACTTAATAAAACTTTTCAATCAGCATAATTTTGAATTTGTTAATAAGAAAAATTTTTTACTTAACACCATTGAATGTCAGCTTTTCAAAAAATAATTTTTTATTTCGTTTCATTTTGTTACATTATTTCAATTTGAAATTGAACACATTTAGATTATAATATATAATATAAGTAGAAATATTGGAGAGATTTTGAAAAAAAGCGTACTTGATATTTTCATAGAAAAACTTAAAAACTTGCCGCTATGGATAAAGCAAGTAGTATTTTTGCATCTTTATCAAGATTTAAGCGAAATAATTTCAGATGATTTCTTAAGACAAAAAAAAGAAGAACTGCTTCATTTATATGTACCTGTTATGTCATATATAGGTAAAACAGAACTTGAAGAACGTGCCAAAGGTTTAGAACCAAATGTATATTCATTTTTGGAATGTTTAGATGAAGGTCGTTCCATAATGGAAATTGCAATGATTAAATTTTGGACTCTGAATGAAGTATGCAAATACTTCTTAACTGCGGTAGATGCAGATTTAATCAAAGCACCCGTACCGCCTAAAATTATTGCAATGGCAGGATTTATGGCAGGAAGATACAGAACAGGTGAATATTTTAAACGTATTGGCAAAATTAATGTAGACCAATTAGAATTAATTATCAGAAGACATAAAGAACTTTCTGCAAATGGTGAAAAAGTTAAATTTGGTGATGTTATGATTGAATTGGGATATGTTACCAGAAAAGATACTGAATCTCTCGTCAGAATAAAAGAAGAAGCGAATAAAAGATTTATTTTAGATCCGTCAATTGTTCCTGACAAGATTAAAGTTGAAGATAACAAATACTTGGCAGAAATTGACTCATTAAAAAAACAAAATTATGTATTAAAAGCCAAATTAACAAAATTATTATCAATGTTTAAGAAGAAATAATGTATCCTGACAGCTATGTACCAC
Organism: uncultured Muribaculaceae bacterium; assembly: GCA_964383455.1. Lineage (GTDB taxonomy): Bacteria > Cyanobacteriota > Vampirovibrionia > Gastranaerophilales > Gastranaerophilaceae > UBA6984. The sequence continues at coordinate 12,577 of CAYLHN010000020.1, forward strand.
AAAGATTAGTTAAACATTTTAGAGGTGAACTTACAGCAAGAGAGCATCTTGGTTTTGTGCTTAGTTCTGATTTCAATTTTGGAGAAACTTTCGGATATCCTTTTTATTTAAGATCTTGTGCAAAACCTCTGCAAGCAGCTTTGATTATTGATAACGAACTTGATTTTTCACTTGAAGAAATAGCTATTTGTTGTGCGTCACATGCCGGTGAAGATTGCCATATCGAACTTGCAAAAAAACTTTTGAACAAAATAGGCTTAGATGAAAGTAAGTTAAAATGCGGTTTACATAGACCTTTATCAAAAACAGCAGATAAAAATTTAATTTTATCCGGTAAAAACGAAACTGTTTTTCACAATAATTGTGTGGGTAAACATATAATGATGCTTGCACTTTGCAAGAAAAACAATTGGGACATTGAAACTTATTATCAAGAAGAACATCCTCTTCAACAAGCAATAAAAGAAAAAATTTATGACTTATGTGAAATAGAAGAAGATTACCCTGTAACAAAAGACGGGTGCGGAGTTCCAATACATTCTATGCCTTTAAAAAATATGCTCACAGGATATTTAAATCTTTTCACTTCACCTAAATATGAAAAGATTAAGAACGCATTTTTAAATTATCCATATATAATTGGCGGAGAAGATAGGCTTGATACAAAAATAATGGAAAATTCCGAGAATTTAGTTGCAAAAGTTGGCGCTGACGGTCTTTGTATTGTAATTAATCTGGAAAAAGCTGACGGACTGGTTATAAAGATTCTTGATGGAGATATGAAAGCCAGAGAAATAGCTACTTTAAGCATGCTAAAAAAAATGTACTGGGCAAATGTTCCTCACGAAACTGCGATAAAAACGCTGCACGGCGAAGAAATAGGACTAATGAAATTTGTAGGTTTATAGTATATTAGCTTACCCTTTCAAATTTTATTTTATGAAAAATTCTGCTCATTAAAGTTTTTTTATCTTTTAAAACGTAATTTTTTATACCCTCTGCAACTGCTTGAGCATATTTCTGCCTAAAACTATCCGTCATTAAAAGTTCATTATCGTCAGGGTTAATAACATATGCAGTTTCAATCAAAACACTTACTGCAGATGTATTTCTGACAACTGCAAAACTTGCTTGTCTGACACCTTCTATATTTATATTCATTAAATTTCCAACAGAATCTAATATACTGTCACATAAAGGTTTTGCTTCGTCATAGTAATAATAGATACTTGAGCCTCTGTGATTTTGCGGGTTTTGACTATCAGGCAAAGAATTTGCATGGATACTTACAAAAATTTGAGCTTCCTTTTCATTTGTATATTTAACTCTGTCTGACAGGCTCATATATTTATCTGAAGATCTTGTCATATAAACTTTTGCGCCCAATTTTTTTAAATTTTCTTCAACATACTTTGCAATAGAAAGATTGAAATCTTTTTCATAATTTCTGCAACAGCCTACAGCACCAAGTTCTTTACCGCCATGTCCTGCATCAATAACTATTTTTACATTTTTAAGCGGAAGTTTTTTTGTTAAACGAGGCTCTTTTTTTATACTTAAAATCAAAGTATCGCCTTTATACTTTAAATCATAACCCATAAGTCTTTGGTTTAAAGTAATTTTAAATATTGCTGTATTATCATTATTTGCACCCACATTATAGATTTTCAATTCCATAACATCACCCTCAGTTATTGAGTATGGAGTTTTTTTTGAAAGTGCAAATTCATAAATATATTCAGTTTTAGTCTCTCTTCCCCGATAATCAAACAAAAAGGCTTTTTCGTATATATTTTTTTTGCATTTTACATCAGACTTTGCAATCCAAGCTGATTGAGAAGGTGAAAGTTCTATTTTATACATATCAGCCAATTCACCCACAGCTTTGAGTTCGAGTCCTTTTTGAAAATGTGAAATTCTGTTTATACCTTCCTGAATTGATGTCGAACGTAAAGGCGCACCATTTTTTGTAACTTCAACAACTTTTGATTTTTCATATTCTATATACGAAGCAGGTTTATAACTTCTACCTGATATTGGTCGTTCTATAACATATATTTTTTCATCACTATCAGAAATCAAAACAAATTCATTTTTACCGGGTTTAAGTTTTACTGATTGGGCAAAAGCACCTGTTCTATGCACAGGAATTTCTTCATTATTTATATATAATTTTTCACCTCTGTTAACAGAACCGACAAAAAATGTTGACGGTGAATTAATTCTTGAGTTTAAAGATGTTGGATAAACAACATCTATCGCATAACATGCCGATTGAATAAAACAAATACTTAAAAATATAAATAAAAAATTCTTCATGCTATGATTATAGTGAATTATTTAGTTAAGGAAATCCACTATGCATACGACTTTAATTTTTGATATGGACGGCGTACTTGTAGACACCAGAAATTCTTATTGCAAACTTTTAGTTGATTGCTATAATTATTTTTCGCAAGATACAATAAACTACGAAAAAGATGTTATACCAATTAAGCAATCAGGCGGATATAACAATGATTGGGATATTTTAGAATTATTATTCAACAGAAACGGTTATAAAGTCGCATATAAAGATATACAAAAATTTTATTTTGAAAAATATTGTAATGAAAATTTTGAAGGTTACATAAATATAGAAGAACCAATTCTAAATAAAGAATACATAAAAAATTTGGCAAAAGATTATAATTTAACAATCTTTACAGGAAGATATGAGCACGAAGCAAAACACACACTTAAAAGATTTGGAATAATTGAATATTTCAGCCAAATTGTAGGCTTTGACTCTGTTGGAGAAGGCCACCAAAAACCTGACCCTAAAGGCGTAAACATAATAAAATCAAATATAAATTCCGAAAGAATTTACTATATGGGTGATACCGTTGATGATATGAACGCAGCAAAATCCGCAGGAGTTATAGGAATTGGATGCCTGCCGCCTCAAGATAAATCAGAAGCTCTTATAAACAGACTTAAAGCTGAAGGTGCATACGCTGTATTAAACTCTACAACTGAATTAAAAGATTTTTTAGAAAAAGATTTATTTTTACAAAAAAATAATTAAAAAAAGACTTGAAAAATTTTTATTCTGTGTTATAATATTTATGTAGTCATGAGTTGTGACTACTTTTCATAACTCCATTTTGCTGAAAGCGGCGTCGGTTTGTGTATACTTATCGGCGTCCACTTTTTTATGTACAAAAATTGATTCAAAAAAATGAGCACAAACCAACAGTAAGTGCCCATTTTAAGTAAATTTAATATTTTTAATATGTACCTTCTATTTTTTCCATTATTTCGTCAGGAATATCAAAATTTGAATATACATTTTGAACATCGTCATGTTCTTCAATTTTGTCCATCAAACGCATAATTTGTGTTGCAGTTTTTTCATCCGTAATTTCAATTGTATTTTCAGGAATTCTGGTAAATTCTGCTGTTATATGTTCAAAGCCTGCCTTTTCAAGACCCTCTGAAACTGATTGCAAGTCTGCGATTGAAGTTAAAATTTTATATTCGTCTTCTTCTTCAAGAAAATCTTCTGCACCTAAATTAATTGCCTCTTCAACTAATTTATCGTAATCAACATCTGAAGAAAACGTTATCATTCCGTATTGTTTAAACATCCAGCCTACACAACCTGTTTCACCAAGATTTCCGTTGAATTTTGTAAAATAACTTCTTATATCACCTGCAGTACGATTTCTGTTGTCAGTCATTGCTTCAATAACTATTGCAACACCGCCTGCACCGTAGCCTTCGTAAGTTAATTCTTCGTAATTTTCTGCTGCTCCATTTCCGCATACTTTATCAATTGCGCGTTTGATATTATCATTTGGAAGTCCTGCTGCTTTTGCTTTTTCAACTGCAGTTCTTAATCTGAAATTACCCTTTAAATCACCGCCGCCAAGTCTTGCTGCAACAATAATTTCTCTTGAAAATTTTTGAAATACAACTGCTCTTTGTGAATCAACTTTTGCTTTTTTATGCTTTGTTGTTGCCCATTTTGAATGTCCGCTCATAATTTAATCCTTGTTTTTGCTATCTACAAAAATATTATATCAAAAAATTTTTCAGTTACAAAAATTTTGAATGAAAAAAGCGGGTTTGAAAAAGTAAACCCGCTTTTATAGATTTTATAATTAAATAGAATAATTATTGTTCATCTAAAGCAGCAACACCAGGAAGCACTTTACCTTCAATAAATTCTAATGAAGCACCGCCTCCTGTTGAAACGTGAGTAAAATCTTCTGCTTTAAAGAATTTCTTAGCTGCAGAAACTGAATCACCACCGCCGATAACAGAAGTTGCACCATTTTTAGTAGCTTCAACAACTGCTTGTAAAATTGATTTTGTACCTTCTGCAAATTTAGGGTTTTCAAAAGCACCTACAGGGCCGTTCATAAGGATTGTTTTTGAAGCTTTTACAACTTCTGCAAAAGCCTTCCTTGATTCTTCTCCTGCATCAACGCCTTCAAATCCGTCAGGAATTTCGTTAATTTTAACGAATTTATTTGTACCATTTCCTGAAAAATCATCTGTAACTAAAACGTCAGTTGCCATTACTAATTTAACGCCTTTTTCTTGAGCTTTCTTTTCAATTGCTTTTGCAACTTCTAATTGATCATCTTCACAAATAGAAGTACCTATTTTACCGCCGTTTGCTTTAACAAATGTATAAGCCATGCCGCCGCCGATAATCATATTATCAACTTTGTCTAAAAGATTTTCCAAAACACCAATTTTTGAAGAAACTTTTGCACCGCCAACTATAGCTGTAAATGGTCTTTCAGGGTTATCCAAAGCTTGAGAAAGACATCTGATTTCTTTTTCCATTAATAAACCTGAAACTGCCGGTTTAAGCAATTTTGCAACTTTTGCAGTTGAAGTGTGATTTCTGTGAGCTGCACCGAATGCATCATTTACATAAAAATCACCTAATTTTGCTAATTCTTCAGCAAAAGTCATATCATCGTCTTTTGCTTCTTCTGCTTTGTAATAACGAATATTTTCCAATAAAGCTACATGACCGTCTTGTAAATCAGCTAATTCTTTATCTGCACCTTCACCTACAGGTGATTTAACAAATTTAACTTCTTGGCCCAAAACTTTTGACATGTATTTTGCAACAGGTTCCAAAGATAAATCTTCAAGTTTTTGACCTTCTTTTAATTTTTGAGGTCTTCCGAGGTGAGCCATTAAAATAATTTTTGCACCTTTGTCTTGTAGGAATTTAACTGTAGGTAAAATAGCTTGAATTCTTGTATCATCAGTTACATTTTTGTCTGCATCCAGCGGAACGTTAACGTCAACTCTTACTAAAGCTCTTTTTCCTCTTACGTCACCTAAATCTTTTACTGATTTTTTCATTTGTAATCTCCTTATTATGTAAACCAAAAATATTTTAATCTTACATTTCCATTTTAGTCTGCACAAAAATTTTAGTAAAGTATTAAATTTTTTTCATAATTTTTGTATATTATTGAAAAAATTTTGATTTTTAAAGTACAATATTAATAAAGAGCCGAAACAAAAAGAAATAGTTTGGAAACAAAAAGTTATGGAAGATTTATTAACAGGATATAATTTTTACTCAAGCGGACGCGATATGGAAATGATTACCAAAATCGTGGATACTTTGAAAGAGATTTTAGAATACGACAAAAAACAACCTCAACCGTTATTTTTAAAAACAACAGATAATTTCATAATGAATTTAGCAAGGAAAGTTGTTGAAGAAAAGAAAAAAACATTTCTGATTGCTATTACAGGAGAAAGTGCATCAGGAAAAACCGTTTTTGTTGATAACACAACCCATGCCTGCGTAAAAGATGACAATAAAAAAGGTTATTACACTGTAATTCGTCAGGACGATTATTACAAAGATACATCAAAAGAATTACAAGAAGCAGGAAGTTACGAGGAATTGTTTAAAACAGGATTCAGTTTTGATACACCTGATGCTATAAATCTTCCTTTAATGAGAGAACATTTACTAAAATTAAAAAATGGTGAAACAATTCAATCTCCCAATTATAACTTTGTAACATGTGAATCTAAACCTGATGGTGAAATAAAAGAACCTGCAAAAATTATTTTGACTGAAGGTTTGTACGTTTTGCATGAAACAGTAAGAGACATAATGGATGTAAAAGTTTATGTATTTACTCCATTGGAAGTTTTAAAAGAACGCTGGTATAAAAGAGCCGAATCGCGCGGAAAAACAGGTGAAGCCGCAGATTTGCAATTCAAAGACGTAAACAAAACCGCACAACAATATATCAGACCAACATATCCTATTGCAGATGTAATAATTAACGGACTTGTTTCTCAAGAGTACATAGTTGAAATTACAGATAAAATTTTTAATTCAATAAAAGCATTATTTTAAACAAAACGGGATGTACAACAAAGATCTAGTAAAATATTACCTCTCTTGTATTATTGAATATTGGCGGTTCAATCTTAACTGAACAAGTTGAATGATTTTTCAATATTTTTACCGATTAAGTTCTTAATTGAATCCATTTCTGTGCTTAATGCATTGTGTTCTGTATCTAATTTTTTCAATTCGTTATCTAATAATTTTTCTTTGTTATTAATCTTCATATTTGCAGCATTGTATTCTGCTTCTGCTTTTGCAAAGTTTGAATTATCTGTTTCGATAGCTAATGCTACAGTATTTGAAGCAGTTACTTCTTCACCTGTTGAAAGATCAACTAACATAAATTCACCTGATTCAATTGCGTTGTATAACCATGCAGGGTCATTTTCTGATTCTTTAGGTATAGATATATAACCATCTTTATTATAAGTACCATCTGAATTTTTTGTACTGTTATTCATCATCTGATCAAATAAGTTATTATAACAATCTAGTTCTTCTTGTTTAATATCACCATTTTCAATTAATTTTTGTTGGAATAAATCCGATGAGCAATCTTTAAAAGTAACATTACCACCATTATCTGTTATACATTCACGAATAAAATAATTTTTACCAAAATTTAACCAAAAATCTTCATCTCTAACATTAGATTTTATGCCACTATTGTACAAACTTAAACCTGTTTTTTCATATTTATTTGCATATGAAGATGATACAACGGCTTTACCATTTGCTGTTCTTAATTCGTATCTTGAACCCGGTTGCATTAAACCTTTTAAAGTCAAATCAATTTTTTGAGCTTGACCTGACGCATATGTTGTATATGTATATTTTTGCTGACTGATTGCTTTTGTATATTTCATTGCCAATTGTTCAGATTCGTCTGCCAATCTGATTTTTATATTTGCTATTTCTTGTGATTTAAATTCCACATCGTTTAATCTTGCTGTTATTGATAATAATCTTGCTTGTGATGCTGACATTCCCATAAGCGTATTCCTTTTAAAATTTCCCTACACACATTTTATCGGCTTATAACCATGGTTTCTTGAGGGTTTAAGCCATTTTCGTTACAAATGTTTACAAAAGTAAATGCTAAATTTTTGTTTTAAAAAATTCACTCGACCTTTTCGGTTAACTCACCACTATTCACACTCTTACCGACTTACTTCCTTATCTCTATACAAAATAAAAAGTTGCAGTTATTATGACTGCAACATTAAATAAACACGAGG
>CAYLHN010000021.1:0-19678 GCA_964383455.1 uncultured Muribaculaceae bacterium
GTCAGAATAAGATTTCGTATAACTTCATCAAAAGAATCTGATATTGAATAAGGCTTGATTTCAGATATATAATCAAGAATTTCTTTCAAAAGCTTTTAAGCAGGGGTAATGAAGATGTTTTAACTTGGTTTACTCCTGAAATAATAAAAGCATTGGAAGATAATAAAATACGTTTACAAACACCTGTTGCAGTATTTGAAGATAGACAGGTAAAGCATTCTTTAGGTGATAGAAAAACATTAAAACAAAGATTATCTGAAGAACAATTTTTGAATATTTATGATTACGTTAAAAACCCTGATGAAGTTTATTTAGATACTGAATTATCGGCAATTATTTATGTTAAATATTTACCTGAAGATGAAATAATTGACGAACGTGATTGTATTAAAATACCTGTTCAAATCAATACAAACAAACGTAAAAGACCTATTAACTATGTAGGTACAACAGGACGAATTAATCATTTTAAAACTTTTAACAAAAGTAAACGATACAAAAGAATAGAATAAACGGCGGGAACGCCAACCCCGTTTCACTGGACTTCTCCGAGCCATTTCCGATTTATTTGGACTCTCGTTTATTCTATCCATAATCATTATGACACATTTTAAAAGGAATTTCAAGCCTATGAAAAACAAAATCAAAAAAATATTAAACAGAATATTGAATATTTTAATACTTCCATTTGCATTAATTATTGCAGTTATTTCCGTAATTAAGGAAGAATTAAAATACAGATAAAACCTGTCATGCTGAATTTATTTCAGCATCTTACAAATTAACAGATTCTGAAACAAGTTCAGAATGACAAAATATTAGAAACAAATAGGACAAAATTATGGCAGATAAAATGTTTACAGCAAAAATAAATGATGAAGAAATCAAAAAAAATTAACGGAATTAGCAGACTTGACTTCTGACTTAAAGCCGTTATTCAGGGTTTTACGTCTTAAATATTGTTCAACCATTTTATAATTTGTTCTTTTATAAGAAAAATTCCATTTTCAAACATAAATAAAGGCTTTTTTACTTCCTTTGCATTTGTGTAATCGTTGATTGTATTTATTACTTTATTTTTATTTACTCCACCGCTGCAAGTAAATAAAGGAATTATAACTTTATTCTCAAAATTATTATTTTTTAAAAAAGATTGTACCGGTAACGATATCGAAAAATTCCAAATCGGAGAACCTATAAAAATAACATCATAACTTGATATATCAATATCTTTTATTTGAGGTAAAACCCCTTCTTTTGCCTGTTTTCTTACAAGATTAGACATTTGAAAAACATTTTTTGGGTATTTTTCAATTAGTTCAATTTCCTTTATATCTCCACCTGCTATTGATTGAAGATTTTGTGCAACAGTTTTAGTATTACCTCCATTTGAATAATAAACCGTTAATATCTTTTTATCTGACAAAACTTCAGGCTTTTTATATTCAATATTTTTTAAGGTTTTTATTTTGAAAACAATGATTATTGTCAGTAAAAATAATATGACTGATATTACATATAATAAATTTTTCATACAATTATCTCCTAATAACTCATTTTTATAGCTTCTTTCGGACACACATGGCTGCATAATGAACAACCTGCGCAAGATTCTTTATTTAAGTGCAAACAATCTTTATCAAAACATAGTGCATTATATTCCGATTCAGAGCAAATCTTTACACACTTTCCGCAAGATACACATTTTTCTTTATCTACATAAGGATATAGATGATATTCTTTGTTAAGGTTTTTGTGCATTGTAATTTTTTGAACGGCTATATCTTTTAATTCTGATATATCATTAAAACCTTTTGATTCTAAATAATTAAGTAACCCGGATTTTAAGCCGTTAATAATTCCATAACCGTTTATCATAACTTCAGTACAAATTTGAACAGCATCAGAACCCAGTGCTATATATTGTGCCGCATCTTCCCAAGTTGAGATTCCCCCCATTCCAAGTATAGGTAAATCGGAATTTTGTCTTAATTGAGCGACACATTTAAAACCAATTGGCTTAACTGCCTCACCTGACAATCCGCCATATGTAGAATGACCGTCAATATTAAGAATAGGTTCTAATGTATCAAGATTTATACCCATAAAACTTTGTACAGTATTAATTGCTGCTAAACCGTCTGCTCCTGCCCGTTCAACTGCTTTTGCAATCCAAGTAATATCAGTTACATTCGGGGTTAATTTTATAAAAACAGGTTTTGTTGCAACAGCTTTAACCCAAGAAGTTATAAGAATTGATATCTCAGCACTCGTTCCTATTGCCATACCTATGTTTCTTTCCGGCATTCCGTGCGGACAAGAAAAATTAAGTTCAAAAGCATCTATAGGGGTTTCATTTAGTGTTTCAACAAGATTTTGCCACTCTTCACGTTCAATAGGTGCCATAATACTTGCAATTATAACTTTTGACGGATGCTTTTTCTTCAAATATTTTATTCCTTCAATCCAATATTGAACAGTTTTATGACTTAACAATTCTATATTTTGAAGACATATTACTTTACCGTTTTCTTTAATGGTTGCATAACGTGGGCTTGCTTCAATCATTTCCAAATCATCCGGTGTTATTGTTTTTAAAACTGCACCACCCCAGCCCATTTCAAAGGCTTTATCTATACTTTCTATTGATGCTGTAGGGGGAGCTGATGCTAATAAAAACGGATTTTCAAATTCAATTCCCAATATTGATGTTTTTAGTACAGCCATTATAATTCCTTAAATAATGCATTTAATTTTTATATATTAACATAAAATTTAATTTAAAAAAAAATTTAAAAAAAAGCAAAAATAAAAATCCTATTATTACTGTTTTTTAAACAATAATTATTAAGAAATGTGAAATATGATTAGTTAAATGTTATTCCTGAGGAATAAAAAAACTGTAATTGTTAAAGAAAACGAAAGGAGAATGTTATGAACAATAAAATTAACACTATAAGACCTATTGATTTAACTCAATATCCTAACAAGATGATATCAAAGGATAAGCTTCCACAAAGACCTTGGGAAAAAAATTATAATTCAGATAACGAATTTGGTATTGTTGCAATGAATCGAGATGGTAACAAAGCAGAAATTCAAAAAATGGCAAATTTGCTTTCACAATCAAAAATTCCTTTTGCATCGTTTTGGGGTATTGAAGACTAATGGTGTTTACGCCATATTCGATTAAAAGAAAAATGATGATGTAATAAGTAATTTTTATAATTAAGTTTTAAATTTTTTCAGATTAATTAAAAACTGTAAGTATTTTTAAAAACGAAAGGAGAGCGTTATGAGTGTAAACGTTAATTATAACAATTTAGGCGATTTTGAATCAATGATTTATAAAAGAAAATTGATGATACCAAAAGATAAACTTCCACAAAGATATTGGGAAGAGAATTATAATTCTGATGAAAATTTTGGTATTGTTGCAATGAATAGAGATGGTAATAAAGCTGAAATTCAAGAAATGGCAAAACTGCTTTCACAATCAAAAACAGCAGAGGCTAAAGAAGATAAAAAAATAAAAGTTGTATCAACAGCTGCTAAAGCAGGTGAAGGTGAAGAAGATGAAGAACATAATACTTCCGATAAATCGACTTTAACAAATATTGCCGGAGTTCTCACCAAAGAAGGTTTATACAGATGTACTGCAAGCAAATTATTAAAACCAAATCCTTATATGGTTGCTATGAGCTTGTTAGGTGTTGATTTTGAAGAAGACGGTAATGCCTTAAAGAAAGGAGCAGAAACAGGTGAAATAGGCGATTTTGGCGGAGACTACAAAAACTATTTTAAAAATATGTGGGACAGATCTGATTCAGTATGGAATGCAGCACAGGAAGGTTTTAATTTACCTGCTAATGTAATATCTATCGGTCTGCAAGACACTTTGCAAACAGTCGGTGTCGGATTGTCTGAAGTAATTGGTAAAAAAATGACTGAATTTATCGGTTCCGGTGTTGCTACTGTTGGTACAGCATTTAATTCTATTAGTGATATAGCCGGAGATTCCGTAAAAGGTACTATTGATTTTTACAAAAATCTTTTTACAGGCGACTTCGACGGTGTTGGTGATTCTGTAATCGATATATGTAACGGAGTTAAAGACGGTGTTGTTGATGTTGCAAAATCAGTAGGTACTTTTGCTACTGATGGAGCAGATGCTGTTGTGGATACTGCCGAAAAAGTTGGAGGTGCAGTAGCTGATGCTGCTGAAGAAGTCGGTGATGTTGCAGAAGATGCATGGGATGAAGTTGAAGATTTTGCAGAAGATGCTTGGGATGAAGTTGAAGACTTCTTCGGAGGTATATTTTAATTAAAATTAATTACCCAAAGATTTTGAAACTGCGTTAACAACAAAATCCGTAGTTAGGTCTTCACTATATTGTGAAGACTTAACTATTTCTTCTGTAATAAATTCTATAAATAATTTAATTCTTTCATAGTCTTTTTCAGAGCTGTTACCATTTTTGATTTGTATTAAAGAATATAAAAAATCTTCTTGCATATCTGATGAATTTAATCGTTCTTCAGTAATTTGTTTTTGTAAAATTTCATTTGTTTTTTGTAATTTTTTTTGAGCCAAAGCCAATTGCATTTGAACGGATACTCTGGCAACAACTTCTTCAGGCTTAATTGGTTTTGTAATATAATCAACTGCACCGATAGCCAAACCGCCTGCAATATATTTAACATCTGTCATAGCACTTACAAAAATAACAGGAATGTGTTTTGTTTCGCTGTCTTTTTTTATCATTTTACATAGTTGAAGTCCGTTTACTTCAGGCATGTTAATATCTAAAAGAATTAATGCAGGCTTTGTTTCTTTGATAATATCAAATGCAAATTTTGGATTAATAATTGTATCCGTTTTAAAACCTGCCTTTGTTAATACTAAATTCAGCAGTTTTACATTTACTTCATTATCATCAATTATCATTACTTTGTTAGTCATATTTATGTCCTTTTCTATACTTAAAGTTATATTTGTTTTTCCTATATCATATTATAAACAGTAAAAACAAAATTTGCTAAGTATTTATATATAAAATTCATGGTATAATTTTTATATATAACGAGCATACGATAAAGGATTTGATTAATGGAAACTGTTAATTTAACCTCATTTGAAAATGCGGTAAACAGTCTTATAAAGATTTTGGAAAGATGGAATTTAGATAAAACCGACGATATAGTTCGTGATTCTATGATTCAGAGGTTTGAATATACTTTTTCTTTTTCAGTTAAAATTATGAATAGATTTTTAGATTTGCAATCTTATGAAGGCATAAACAAATTAACATTTAATGAGATTATAAGAAAATCAAATCAATATGGTATTATTAAATCAAATTTGGAAACTTGGGATAATTATAGGCAAAAGCGAAATATGACATCTCATGCTTATGATGAAAATGTTGCTAAAGATGTTATCGCTATTATACCTGATTTTAAAGATGAGGCAATATATTTGTTAAATCGTTTAAAGGAAAAATTATTATGATGTTTGGTTTAGATGACAAGCATATTAACTTTATAAAAAATATGTTAAAAAAGCATATTCAAAGTCCAAATGCCAAGTTTTATATATTCGGTTCTCGTGCAAAGGGAAAATATAGGGAGTATTCTGATATAGATATAGCTATAGATTTTCCTGATATGCTGTTAGAGCAAAAGATTAAATTACAATCAGACTTTGAAAATTCAGCATTTCCTTATGAAGTAGATATAATTGATTTGAACACAATACAGAAAGATTTTAAAGATATTATAAAAGATGATTTAGTTGAATTTAATTTAAATAACTAACAAGTGGTTATAATTATTGATAACAATTTATCAATAATTTCTTTTGCTTTTACCAATTCAGTTTCTGTATAAGAGTCTTTATCTTTTAGTAGTACATTTAAATCTCTTGCAGGAACAGAAATTTCATTGATTCTGAGGTTAGCACTTGCACCTGCAATTGAATGGGCAATTTCATTTACTTGAACATAATCTTGCTTTGCAAAAGCAGATTTTAGCATATCTTTTTGTTTAATAAAATCATTAAAGAATGTATCAATTAAATCTTCAACATCTTCTTTATCTAAACCCATTTCAATAGCAGCGGCATTCACTATTTTTTCTTTATCTAAAATCTCTTTTTCAGAAGTTTTATTTTCTTTAACATCTGTAACAGTATTTTCTGTTGTTTTAACATATTTGTTTAATTTATGTACAAAATCATCCATTTTAATTGGTTTTGTAATAATATCATTCATACCAAAAGAAAGGCATTTTTCTTTGTCAGATTCAAAAGCACTTGCTGTTAGAGCAAGTATTGAAATTGGTTCAAGATTAAATTTCTTTTCGTATTTTCTGATTGCAAAGGCTGTCTCATAGCCATCTATTACAGGCATTTGGCAGTCAAGTAATATTAAATTGTATTTATTTTTTATAAATAAATCTAAGGCTTCCTGTCCGTCTGATGCTATGTCGCAATCTAAACCAAGTTTATTCAAAAGATTTTTTACTAATTTTTGATTTGTTATATTATCTTCTGCAACAAGTATTTTAGCAGATTTTACTATAATTTCTTCTAAAACTTTTTCGGAATCATTTTGTTCAATGTTATCAGCTATTTTAAAAGGTAATGTAAAGTAGAAAGTAGAACCTTTTCCGACTTCACTTTCTAATTTTAATTCTCCGCCCATAAGTGATATGATTTTATTACATATAGCAAGACCTAAACCTGTACCGCCATATTTTCTTGTTGTAGATATATCAGCCTGAATAAATTCTTCAAAAACTTTCTGACGTTTTTCTTCAGGAATACCTATACCGGTATCAGATACTTTGAACAAAATTTTTACATCATAATTATCTTTTTCAACAACTTCTGCAGATATTTTGATATGACCTTTTTCTGTAAACTTATTCGCATTATTCAATAAATTCAACAATACTTGATGTAATCTAATATTATCTCCTATTATAATTTCAGGAATTGTTTCATCGAATTCTGAAATTATTTCAACATCATTATTTTTATTTGATTTTGCATATATGCTTAAATTTTTGATTAAATCTTTCAAGTTAAAATTTACTTGCTCTAAAATAATTTTATTTGCTTCTGCTTTCGAAAAATCTAAAATATCATTCAAAGTTAAAAGTAAAATTTCAGAAGAATTTTTGATTTCTTTCAAATAATTTTTTTGTTCTTCGTTCAGTTCAGTTGTGCCAAGTAAATGTAAAAAACCTAAAATACCATTTAACGGCGTCCTGATTTCATGACTCATATTTGCTACAAATATGTTTTTAGCATTATTCTTTTCAATATATGTTTTCAAATTGTGTGTCATAAGATTAAATGAATTTGCTAATTCACCTATTTCATCCTTATTTTTAATTTCTATTTTTTTATCTAAATCACCGTTTCCTATTAGTTTTGCATTTTTGTTTAATAATTCTAACGGTTTTATCAGAGATTTTGAAACAATATATAACGTTGCAGTCAAAGAGATTACCACGAATAAAATTATAAAAATACAAATTAATTTGTTTGGTAAATCAATAGAGGCATAAATTTCATCAGAGGGAACACTTACCATAAGCACAATGCCGTTATCTAGCATTGTAGAAAATTTTATATATTCATTTTGTTCTCGATTGATTTTTTCAAAGAGGATTTCTCCTTTTACAGGCATTTTTTTGAATATTGGATTATAATCTGTCCATTTTTTTATTTTTTCATCAGGTTTTAAATTATTATCATTTATAACAACGTAATTTAAATCTTTTGAACCGAATATAATTTTAGAGTTTTTTGTAGGTTTTAATTTTTCAAGTCCCTCTTCAAGGTTTTCTATTAACCAATCTATTTCTACAACTCCAATGATGTCATTTTGATGATTTTTAATAGGTTTTGCAAATGTTATAATAGGTTTTGCATTACTGCAAAGAATACAATAATAAGCATTTAACCACACTTTATCCTTATTTTGTTGTTTAAATTGGTTTATTGAATATTTATACCAACCGGCATTTAGATAGTCATAATTTTGTAATTTTGCTTGATTTTCATCCGCAAATTTTATACTGTTATTGGAATCTTTAAATGCAAAATATATAACGTTTCTATTACGTTTTACAACAGTATCAGGTTCAAAAAATATACCTGCGGATGCAAAACAAGGTAAGGTATTTACGGATGTTTTTAAATCATTTATGATAAATTCTTTTTCTTTTTTATCAATCCTGCCGTCATGCAAAGTACTTTCAACAGAATTTTGTAAATTTGAAGCTACATCTTCAACATTTGCAATATGCTTATTTATTTTTTCTATACTATAGTGAATTTGATTTGTTATAATTTCATTTTGCAGTTCTCTGTATTTTACATTAACGTTTACCATATACGTCAATAATGCAATCAAATTCATTGTTGAGAATATTAAAACTAATATAAAAAATTTCTTCTTCATAATAAAATTATAATTGTTCAAACATTTTCGTAAAGAAAATATTCTAAATTACATAATAGTATCATAAATTTGTTATTAAACAAAAATATCTAATTTTTTACCAAGAGGAATTCTGTTATCTTGGGCTGCCATTTCTAAAATTTGATTAGATAAAACTTTTATAGAAAAATTAGTGGTATTTGATGAATTACTATTTTCTCTATAATTATTTTGTTTTGTTTGAATAGAAGTTTTTTGTTTTATTGCTTGAATTTTTTGAACACGATTTTTAGAATTAAAAAAATTAATCATATGTGAACTCTCCTTTTTATTACATTATTTAAATTCCAACAATTGAAAAACAGAAAGAGCAACTTAATATTTTTTAATAATTTGACCGGAAAAGCTGGTTATAACCTGATTTTTTAAAATTAAAATTTTTAAAAATTTAAATTATTTTTTATAATTCTGTTTGTGACATAATACTTAATATATCCAGATGAAAAAAATTTTTAAAATAATATTTTATATTTTATTTTTATCCGTAATTTTTTTATATTTCGGAATTGTATTTTTGCTGCCGCAAATTATAAACAGTAAATTAGCAATAAATAAACTTCAGTCTGTGATTTATAACAAAACGGGAATAGAAACAAATGTCATCGGATTAAATTTAAAAGTTTCACCAAAACTTATTTTTGTTTTAAATATGGATAGTTTTGATGCTAAAGATAATAACATTTCTGTTCTTGGGTTTAAAAATGTTTCTATAAGCTATAAATTATTAAAAAATCATTTAACATTAGTAAATGCAAAAAACATATATATTGACGGAAATAGTTTAAAACAATTTAAAAAATCACCAAAAAAGAAAAACAAAGGAAAATTTAATCTCGAAAAATTTCCTGAAATTAACATACAAAATTTAATTTATAAATCAGATAATATAAATATTGATTTACAGAGTATAAGTACGGAAAAGGGCAGTATAAAGTTAAAAGCTGTTATTGATACTCCTTATTTAAGCGAAAAAATAAAATTAGGTGATTCAGGTTCATTACAAATAGTCGAAAATAAACTTAATGCAAATCAATTCAAAATAGCGCTAGGAAGTTCGCAGTTATATTTAGACGGAATTTTGATTGGTAAAGACAACTCTTCAGATTTTAATTTAAAAGGTGAAAAACTTCCTGTATCTGAGATTATGCCTATATTATTGCATTTACAAAAATCATTTGATTCTTCTAAAAAGTTTATCGAAAATTTTAAAAATTTTAAAGGTACTGTTAATGTAAGTTTAAAATTTAATAACGAAGGTATTTTCGGAAAATGTATAGCAAATAATCTTAGTGCAAATGCTGTATGGTTTGATATTCCTTTGTATTTTAAAGAAGCTGTTTTTAATTTCAGGGGTAAAACTGTAGATTCTACTGCGGAAGGTATTTTAGGAAATGAAAAAGTTGTTCATACTCTTAATATTACAGATTTATTAACTCCTCAAAAAAAATTAGTTGTCGGAACAGTTAAAACAACTCTTACAAAGAAATTTAATTTTGTCCCAAACCTTACTGTATTAAATTCTGTTAACGTTAATTTAGTTTATAAGATAAAAGAAAGAAAGCCCGATGTATATTATGACATTGATATTCCTAAAAAAAGCGATTTAATTTATAATTCGTATTATTTAGGATTAAGAGATTATAAAAGAAAAATACATGCGAATACTTTTAAAGATAACGATAATATTTATCTGAGAGAATATAAATATTCTTACTCAAATTCAAACAAAGAAAATATTGTTGTTTCAGGTGATGGCTTATTTATAAAAAATATAGATAAATCTGACCCTGATAAATATATACCTCAATATGTAACTTGTCATACAAACGGCTATGCTCCAATATCGGTTACAGGTTCTTTCGGAGAAAAAGTAAACGGTGGAGAATTTAAAGGTGATTTTAAATACGATTTTAATAAAAATCAAGTTTTGGGAACATTTGATATAATAAACGCAAGACATAAGGCTTTTCACATTGAGAAGGCACATGTTATCGGAGGTAACGGTATATTAAATGTAATTTCAAACGGATTATATAAAGGTGAAAAATATTCGGCAGAAATGAATGCAAAAAATAATATCTATGGTGAAACATTAATTTACAATATGAAGTTGTTTTTAGACAAACTTGCCATTGAAACAACACAAAATACTAACAAAAAAGATAAAAAAATAAATCCTGAAGATATTACAAAAAAAGTAAAAAATACCGAATTTACAATTAATAATTGGGAAATAGTAATTAATGAAATACGAAGAGGAAGTTTTGTACTTAAAAATGTAAATTTAATTGGCAGTTTAAAAAAACATGTATTTGATTTTAAAATGAAGAAATTGAATTTTGCCGATGGAACAGTAAGTGCAAACGGAGTTTATGATTTTGCAAAAGATACATCTTACATGACATTTGAGGCTGATAATATAAATTCTAATAAAGCTGCAGAAATGATGCTTAATCTTCAAAATCAAATAGAAGGAACTGCAAATGCAAAAGTAGATTTAAACGCAAAAGATATGTTTAAATTTTTAGATATTCATTGTGTATTTGAGATTAAAGAAGGCTTTTTACCAAGGCTCGGCGATACTGAATTTATGATGAAAAATTCGAAATATAAATTATCTGAAATAACAAATTTGGATTTAACGCAGAAAGATTTAATGAAAGATGATATAAAAGGTTCATTTGATGTTCATAATACGGAATTAAAAAATATAAATATTACTACATGGCACGAATTGTCTGCAATATATTTAAAAGGCAATTACGAAATGGAAAAGCAATACGCAGATTTACAATTGTTTTGGCATTACAGTAGAAGCTCCAAAAGGTATAAGGATATTAGGTATACCTTTAAAGCTAATTTTGCGAGTTGTATTTAAGCCGGAACATTCAAAAGATATTTACAAATCTGAGCTATCAAAGATTCCTGAGATTTGTGCTGATGAAAATAATTCAGTTTATTACAGAGTTAAATTAAACGGCAATATTAATAATAACAATGTAAAACTGATATTAAAAGAAATCAGATAATATCAGTTTTAAACAATGATTTAAAATTTTATTTCAGGCATTTAATAACGAATTAAAAAGAAACGTTATATGTTTTGTCAGGAAATTTAAAATTGAATTTTAGAGGTTTTGGGTCTTCTTTATATTTTAAAACTAAAATTCTCATACTATCTCTTGGTCTAAGTTGATAATTTTCAGGTAAAGAGTTAGTATATCTTTTTGATTCTTTTGTAATTTTAGCCAATCTTATCCAGTTTGGGACACTACATAAAAGTGATGTTCCTGCAGTAACAACGACTACAGGAGGGAATGAACCAACTGTATCAATTAAGTCAAGTCTGTCTAAATCTACAAATGCCTCAGTTGTTACGTCTTTTAACCCTGCGAGTCTTTCGCTTGTTGCGCTAACTGTTGCAGTTGAAGTATTTTTGTTTGAAACTACATATTCATAAGCATGTACATATTTATTTTCTTTTTCTTTTAAACGATATTCTTTTTGAACAATCAAAACTTTTGCATCATTATCATAATGTTTTGTAGTATCAACACATGTCAAATCTATAGGATCGGTATCGATAACATAAGGAAATACAGATGTTTTATTATTATTTTTTGCCATACGATTATTTAGTTTTGCCATACCTGTTTTCAGAGGCTTAACTAAATCAGGTGATATATAAAAATTACCTAATTTTTGTTTTCTTGCCAATGTGAAAAAATCAAATTTATATTCTTTTAAGGCAGCTTTATCATCCAGTTTATCGTATTGATATTGCCAGCTTTTTAGCGCTTCTGTTACATCATTATTTTTTACATCATATTTTTCATTTGAAACAACATAAATATTTGTATTTTCATTTGCAGGATAAAATCTTAGGAAATAACTGCTTTTCTTATCTGAATATATATAAGCATTATTAACACCATTTAGCGGTTGAATTTTGTCTTCACCCTCATATGAGTCAATAAGATTATTTACTTCTGATACAAGTTCTCTTATATTAACGTTTTTTACCTGATATGCATAAAAATTCTTCGCCATTTCAGCAGAAGCTATACCTGAATTTACACATGAGATAATCATTACTAAAAACAACAGTCTAAAAATTTTTTTCATATTCCTTAACCTTTATTTAACGTGTTATACGATGTAATTATATCATAAAATGTTTATTTTTCAATTAATTTGCTAAAGGGAATAAATTCAAATCTTTCATATCTTTCAAAAATATTTTTTCTTTCATAAAAACTTTCTTCTGATACATTTTCCCATTTTTTATTGGAATAAGATATATAATAAGGGTTTTTTGGATTTTGATATTCGTCATATTTAAAACTGACTTGTGGAAAAAGTTCTGTTGAATTTTCAACCAGATTATATATTAGTACACCTGATTCCTTTGCACCCGCAGAATACTCATTACAAATAAAACTGTAATCGCAAACATAATATCTGTTTCTGCTGCCTCCGCTTATAACGTGTTTAGGCTTACGATTAACCATAGTATATATGTCATAAATTACGCCCTTCCAAGTTCCCTCTGCAATTTCACCTATAACAAGTTCGTCAATCCCGTCTGCATTTATATCGTAATAAGCATATCCAAAAGTATTCAGGGGATTTTTTCCAACTTTAGCCGTTACATTATACATATAACTCATATTTTCTTGTTCCAATTTTGCAGAATCCCATTTTTGCAAAATAGCAGTTACATGTTTTTTTAAAATTTCTTTATATAAATTTTCACCTTTCATGCCTTGATTTTTGTAGTACGAGGAGCCGTTTATACCTTGTATATTTATAACTTCACCAAGTTCATACAGCGCTTTAAAAGATTCAGGTGCTTCTAAACTTTTTGTATAATCGTATTGAACATCTGTCGGATGTTTAAGCACAACATCATACAACTTACCTTTTTTGTCTGTAAGTTCTCCAATTTTCCTGCTTCCGGGAAGTACTGCATGGTCAGACGGATTTTTGTAAGCCTTTATCCCAAATGCAAAACCACCAAAACCGGCTTTTTTTGACTCTTTATGAAATACGGAAATTGTATCTTTTTCTGTTTTAATTTCATAAACTCCTGCTAATTCTTTTGGTAAATCAATAGAAAACAGTTTGTTTTTAGCAGCATAAAAATCATTATGTGTGTTTGTGCAAGCCGATACATTTTCCGTTAAAAATAAAATTAAAAATAAAATAAAGACAATTTGTTTTTTCATTTTCTTCTCCAATTTATATATCTAAATTCAATATTTGTTCAAAATTATTTATTCTAAAAAACATATTATGACGAGCATTTTTTATTACTTTTAATCTTTCACCATAGAATTTTTTTTGTGCAGACACATTGAATATAGGGTCTTCGTCTCCTATTAGTGCAAAATTAAAAATATCTTTTATATTTTGTTTGTTTTCCGAATAAATTTTATTTAAACTTTCAAATTCTTCAGCACAGCTTTCTAATGTTCTTTTTGAATGATGAAAAACTTTCCATTCATCCTCGGTTTTAATTAAATAATTTTTTGCAAAATCATTTGCATTTTCAATTGTAATGTTGCAAAGTACTTGTTGTATTTTTTTTGAAAGTCCGAGATTTTCGTCAAACAAATAAGGATTACCGCTTACTGCTATTTTTTTATTTATTTCAAAATCAAAATTCATAATTGAAGATACAAAAACACCCGCTGAAAAGGCCATCAAATTATATTTTTTGTATTTTGAAAAATCAAAATCTAAATTTAAATCCTTGTAATCATAAAGAATTAAAACATCTGAAGAACTTTTTAAATGTGCAAATTCTGATTCATCACAACCCCATCCGGAAAAAAATATTATAAGGCTGTCAGAATTATTGTTTATCAGGTATTTTTTCATAGCAAATTAATATCCATTTATTTGTTTAATGTACTTTCTACGTTAAAATCAAAGTATGTATCAGGATAAGGCTCATTTTCTAACGTAAAATGCCACCATTCGGAATCAATACCTTTAAACCCTGCTTTTATCATGGCGTCGTGTAAAATTTTTCTGTTTTTCTTTTGAGCTTTTGTTAATTTTTTGTAATCAGGATGTGAAATTTCGCTAAATAAATCAA
The DNA here is from genome assembly GCA_964383455.1 of uncultured Muribaculaceae bacterium. Taxonomy (GTDB): domain Bacteria; phylum Cyanobacteriota; class Vampirovibrionia; order Gastranaerophilales; family Gastranaerophilaceae; genus UBA6984. Next base: position 14,617 of record CAYLHN010000021.1, read on the forward strand.
AAGTTCCGCCCATATCAACAAAAGAACCGTCTTTTTTAATTATTGTTAAATCAACCGTACTTCCTCTTGTATGACCTGATTTTTCCATAATATAGCATCCTGCAAGCAAGTCTGATTTTTGCAAATCAGGATAAAAAGATTTATCACCAATATCGTTTGGGTTATTAATCCATTCAACAAAATTATAAACAGCTTTTTGCGGTCTGTATGTATCCCAAATTAAAAGTCTGTATCCTTGTTTTCTTAAATCGTCTGCTGCAATTGAGAGTGCTTTTAGAGCTTCTTTTGTCATATATGGAACAGGGGCATTATAACCTCTTATTCTGTTTCCCGTAAAATTATTTGAAGAATAATAACGTATGTCATAGGCTGCATCATATATTACACTTGAAACAGGTGCAAAATCGCTCTTATCGTAAGATATTTGTGAAGCGTACGATATTTGAACAAAATTAAATAAAACAAATGCTGTTAATAAAATTTTTTTCATATTTTCTCCTTTATTTTTAAAAAAATTATAACACATAGTTAATATTTAAATTTAGAAATTTAAAAATATTTGTATTATATTTATTATGTAAATTGTTATAAATAATTAATAGTTATATAAATGAACAATAAAATAAATATCGAAAAATTTAGAGAACTTATGTCAAACGGTACTTATGTAGAATCAAATTCTGATTTACATAAAATGTTTCACAAATTAAGTCAAGAGGCAATGAAAATTACTTCTGAATTAAATAATAAGTACAATTCGCCTGAAAAAATAAGAAAATTATTTTCAAAACTTACAAAAAGTAATATTGATGAGACATTTGGTTTGTTTCCTCCTTTTTATACTGATTGCGGAGTAAATATAAAAGTAGGAAAAAATGTTTTTATAAATGCCTGTTGTCGTTTTCAGGATCAAGGTGGAATTGATATTAAAGACGGGGTATTAATAGGTCATAACGTTACTATTGCTACATTAAATCATGATTTTAACCCGCAGCTTCGTCAAAATATATTCCCAAAACCTGTTAAAATAGGAAATAATGTTTGGATTGGTTCAGATTCAACTATTCTTCCGGGAGTTGAAATTGGTGACGGCGCAATTATAGGTGCAGGAAGTGTTGTTACGAAAAGTATTCCAAATAATTGTATAGCAGCAGGTAATCCTGCAAAAGTAATAAGAAAAATAGAGGTGGAAAATGTTTAGAAATTGTTTTTTGTATTTTGTTGTAACACTATTAATTTTTTGTAATTTAAATAATGCGAATGCAATGGAAATTTGGGATAAAGTCTATCCGAAATCAAACAACGTTAATGTTCAAAAAGTTTACTTTAAAAACAGATATGGTATTAAATTAGCCGGTGATTTATATATTCCAAAAACAGTAAATAAAAACGAAAAAATGCCTGCCATTGCAATTTCAGGGCCATTTGGGGCAGTAAAAGAACAATCTTCAGGTTTTTATGCTCAAACTCTTGCTGAAAAAGGATTTATAACTTTGGCTTTTGATCCTTCTTATACCGGAGAAAGCAGCGGTACTCCAAGAAGTATTGCTTCTCCTGACATTAATACTGAAGATTTTTCTGCTGCAGTTGATTATTTAAGTAACAGAAACGATGTAAATCCTGATAAAATAGGTATTCTTGGTATTTGCGGATTTGGCGGTTTTGCTGTTAATGCAGCAGCTATTGATACAAGAATAAAAGCAACTGTTGCAAGCACATTATATGATATGACAAGAGTTAGTGCAAAAGGTTATTATGATTCAGTTGATGAAAAAGCAAGGTTTGAAAATAAACAAAATTTAAACAAACAAAGAACTGAAGATTACAAAAACGGTAATTATGCAAAAGCTCAGGGATTACCGGAAAAATTAAGCGGAAATGAACCTCAATTTGTAAAAGATTATTGGAATTACTATAAGACAAAAAGAGGATTCCATAAACGTTCAATTAATTCAAACGGAAATTGGAATACGACTTCAGCATTATCCTTGATAAATCAACCAATTTTGCAGTATGCCGGTGAAATAAAATCTCCTGTATTAATAGTGCATGGAGAAAATGCTCATAGCAGATATTTTGGCGAAGATGTGTTTAAAAAATTAAAAGGCAGCAACAAAGAACTTTTGATTGTAAAAGGTGCTAATCATGTTGATTTATATGATAATGCCGAAAAGATACCTTTTGACAAAATTGTAAGTTTTTATAAAGAAAATCTGAAATAGCAATTAAAATTATTTTATAAAATTGAATGCCAATAAGTAGATGGTTTTAATTCAGTTTTTTACAAATAAATATCTAAACAAAAAGCCAAGGGGTTGTCTTGAATTTTTTGCGTTAAACATGTCTTCGGATTCTCTTTTCGTATGCTTTTGCATACATCAAAGAAAAGTTCTCCGCACTCTGCAAAAAATCCGCTCGAACCTTGACAAGACTTGCGTCTTGTGGTTCTCACCCCGTTTTTATAAATAAATATCCAAACAAGAAAGCCGATGACGGGGTTCGAACCTGCGACCTACTCATTACGAATGAGTTGCTCTACCGGCTGAGCTACATCGGCTTATTCAATTTATTTTGTTTTTTGTCCGCCGGTAGAGCTTCAATCTGACTCGACTCACAAGTTCGTCTAGGGCGGCTGAGCTACATCGGCTTATTTAATTTGTATTAAAACCTATTTTTTTAGTTTCTCTTGGTTTTTCTATTAAATTATTTAAAACATTAATTATTTGATTTATTGCCTTATCATGTTGAGATAATTTGTTATTAGTGTTTTCAACGTGAAGTAACAACATTTTCTTTACTTCTTCAATCTCTTGTGTTTTTGAACTTTGCAACATTGCATATTTACGTAGTGAAATAAAAGCTCTAATAATTTGTATATTAATTTCAACAGCTTTTTTACTTTTTAATACAGATGAGAGCATAGCAACACCATGTTCTGTAAATGCATAGGCATTTGAAGAACTATGTTTTAATGTTTTAAACCGGTCGCAATTTGCGACCAGTTCATTTTGCTCATCATTACTGAGTTGAAACATAAAATCACTCGGAAATCTTTCAATATTTCTTTTAACAGCTTCATTTAATCTTTTAGTTTCAACTTCGTACAATTCTGCTAAATCTCGGTCAATCATTACTTTTTGACCTCTTATAGCGAAAATTTTATTTTCAATAGCTATCAATTTTGTACTCACAACAAATCCTAAAACTTGATAATTAATATACAAAGTTACAATTTGCACTTGTTACATCTATAGTGTAAAATAAAAACATAAAATTTTAAAGAGGTATTATGAATAAATCTAAAATTGGTATTATCGGCTTAGGTACTGTTGGTTCAGGAGTTTTTAAAACTCTTAAAAATTTTCCTGAAATAGAAATTGTAAAAATTGCAGTAAATAACATAAACAAACCACGCGATATTGATGGTTTAGATAAAAATTTATTAACTGATAATGCACAAGAAATAGTTAATAATCCTGATATTGATATTGTTGTTGAGGTTATGGGCGGGGTTAATCCTGCTTATGAGTTAATTAAAACTGCATTAGAAAACGGTAAACATATTGTTACTGCTAATAAAGAAATTTTAGCAAAACACGGTAAAGAACTATTTACGCTTGCAGAAAAACATAACAGAGTAATTTTGTACGAAGCTGCAATTGCAGGCGGTATTCCTTTAATTATGCCTATAAAAACAATTCTTGCAGGTAATAAAATTACTAAAATAAATGCCATTTTAAACGGTACAACAAACTATATCCTTACAAAAATGGATACTGACGGTGTTTCTTATGAGGAAGTTCTAAAAGAAGCACAAGAACTTGGTTATGCTGAAGCTGACCCGACAGGTGATGTAGAAGGATTTGATGCTGCATACAAAATTACCACCCTTGCAACTATCGCTTTTGGAAAACGAGTTAAATACGAAAATGTTTATCGTGAAGGTATTACAAAAATCAGAAAAGAAGACATGGCAAAGGCAAACGAACTTGGCTATAAAATAAAATTAATTGCATCAGCTAAAATTGATGAAAATAATCGTGCAGATGTAAGAGTTCATCCAATGCTTGTATTGAAAAAGGCAAGTCTTGCTCATATAAATTATGTTACAAATGCCGTTGAAATTACGGGTCAACCGGTTGGAACAGTTGTTCTTTCAGGTGCAGGGGCAGGAGAATTTCCGACAGCAAGTTCTGTTGTAGGTGATATTCTTGCTATAAATTCCGAAATTGATAAAGAATCTTCAATTCTTCCTATGATGCATTGTAAACATGATGAAGATGCAATTCCTATGAATATTGATGATACTTTCAATAAATATTATATTTCGATAACAGCGCCAAATGCTATTGGGGTTATTGCGATGATAGGTACGATTTGTGCAAATAAAAATATAAGTCTTTCAAGTATCATGCAGAAAGAAGTTTTTGAAAATAAAACTGCAGATATAACGGTAATTACAGAACGTTGTCAAGAAAAACTTATAAAAGAAGCAGTGAATGAATTAAAAGATTGTACTGTTAACAGTATAATTAGAGTAGCAGATTAAAAAGAGGATTAATATGTATTATCAAGGTCTAATTAACAAGTACAGAGAATATTTGCCCGTAGATGAATTTACACCTATAGTAACTTTGAATGAAGGCAATACACCATTAATAAAAGCAGATAATTTAGCACGAAAACTTGAACTTGATGCTGAAATTTATTTAAAATTTGAAGGTTCAAATCCAACAGGCAGTTTTAAAGACAGAGGTATGACACTTGCTGTTACAAAGGCAAAAGAAGCAGGTTCTAATGCAATAATTTGTGCTTCAACCGGTAATACAAGCGCTTCCGCTGCAGCTTATGGGGCAAAAGCAGGAATGAAAACATATGTGCTTATTCCTGACGGTTACATAGCTCTTGGTAAACTTTCACAAGCTATGATGTATGGGGCTGAAATTATTGCAATACAAGGTAATTTTGACCAAGCATTAGAGGTTGTAAGAAAAATTTCAGAAGATTATCCTATTACACTGGTAAATTCTGTTAATCCTTTTAGAATTGAAGGACAAAAAAC
>CAYLHN010000022.1:0-10059 GCA_964383455.1 uncultured Muribaculaceae bacterium
TTAAAGCTGTATCTTCTAATTCACCAAGTTCTTCTGCTTCCATAATTAACTCTCTTAACGGAAGTAATGCTCTTTGGTCACGAAGTACGCCTAAAGCTGCTGCAGCTCCTGCTCTAACTAAATCATTTTCAGAACGGTTTTTCATAACGTCAATCAAAGCAGGAACGGCTTTTTTGTCGTTTAACTTTCCTAATGAAGTTACTGCATAAATTCTAACGTTAACCCATTCATCATATAACATGTTTATTATTTTATCGACACACTTTTTGTTCCCAATTTCACCTAAAGCTCTTGTTGCGTCGCATCTGACGTTAACTTTTTCGTGATCTAAAGATTACATTAAAGCATCGGTTGCAACGTCACCAATCTCAATAAGAGCATCTGTTGCAGTGATACAAACTTGTGAATTTTCATCGTTTAATGCTTCAACTAGAGGTTCTACAACAATTTCGCCGCCTAATCTGCCAAGTGCACGAGCTGCACGAACTCTTACGTCAACGTTTCTGTCTTCACGCAATGATTCAATCAAGTAAGTTGTTGCTTTTGAATCACCAAGTTCACCCAAAGCACGAGCTGCATATAAACGAACTGAACCGTTTTTATCATTTTTTAATACATCAATCAAAGGTTCAACAGCTTTTGATTCGCCCATTTCACCCAATACTCTTGCTGCATTATATCTAACTTTTTCTGAATTGCTTGTTTTTAAATCTGTAATTAGTTCTTCGAATGTTTTCTTAACTTGTTTTTTCTTGCTATTAACACTAATAGTCATTTAAAATTTGCCTCCAATATATACAATAGTACCGATATTTTTATAAAGTTTTTTTATTAAAAAAAATTGCCTTTTTTTGACTGAATATTAACTAATGTTAACAAACTTTATTCATGTCAGCAGCATGCTATGACTGGATTTCGGCCTTACACACACTTTTAAGGGTAAATCTGACACTTTATATATTTATAATAACATTTTTTTTGAAATTTGTCTCGTATTTTTAACAAATTTTCATACATTTGTAGTAATTGTTTAATTAAATATACACACATTTAATAGTACACTGAAAAAGTTAATTAAGTTTTATTAAGTATTGGTATACGAATTGTAAACTCTGAACCATGACCTGCTTCACTTTTAGCCGTAATCGAACCTTTATGCTTATCAATAATTTTTTGCGAAATAGCAAGACCAAGTCCTGTGCCTACACCTGAGGCTTTTGTTGTAAAACCGAAATTAAAAATCTTATCTAAATTTTCTTTTTTTATTCCCTTACCGTTATCTTTAATTGAAACTATCAAATTATCTTTATCAACACTTGTAGTAATCTCAATAACTCCCTTATCCTCAATGGCATGACATGCATTTACAAGTATATTCATAAAAACCTGATTAAGCATGTTTGGATAACACTTAATAAGAGGTAAATTTGCATAATTTTTAATTATTTCCGCCTTATTTTTTGTTTCGTGGTGGATTAACGCAAGAGTTAAATCCAACTCTTTGTTAATATCTGCCTCTTGAAGTTCAGCTTCATCAAGACGCACGAATTTTTTCAGTGAAGTTACAAGATTTAGAACCCTTTGGACCGCTTCATTGTCTATATTGTTAATATCGGAAAACATTTCTTTTAAATCTGCATCATTAATTTTTTCTATTAATTTTTTCATAATTGAATTGTTAGATTTAATTGATGCAAAAGGAGTGTTAATTTCATGCGCAATACCTGCAACCAATTGACCTAAAGATGCCATTTTTTCTGAATTAATCAGTTGTATTTGAGTATCTTTTAATTCTTTTAAAGTATTTTGCAGTTCGTTAACCGTTTTAACGTTATCTTCGTATAGATTTGCCTGAGCCACAGCATTTCCGAGTTGTGCAGAAATACTTTCCAAAATATCAATTTCGTCAGTCATGTCTCTTTTTTGATAACTCAAAAGAACAATAACACCCAGTAAAACATTCAAATGATATATAGGAACAATTACACGGGTAATTGGAGTATCAAACATTTCTGCCTCATTAAATTCCTTTAACACGACAGAAGACAGCGTTTTTTTACTATAAATTTCGTTAAAAACTTTTGAATCAAAAGTTATGTTATTCGATATAAACTCTTTTTTATCTTTTCCATATGCATAATTAATTTTAAAATAATCTTCTTCATAAGATGCATAATAAGCTCTAAATGCACCAAAAACCGTCGCCAATTCCTTCAACGCTGAATTTAATATTTTTTTTGAATCAATTGACTCTCTTATAATATTTGATATTTTGTTTATAAGTGTCATTTTTACAGCTTGTGCCTGGTTTGATTGTGATGTTTTTTTCAAATTTTTAACTTCTTTTATTGCATCTTCACATTTTTTTTCCAGCATTGTTTTTTCTTCTTTAACTCTTGATAGTTCTATTTGTGAAGTTACATTTGAAAAAATCATTATGACATATTTTCCTCTGCGATATGAAGATAAATCGAAAAATTCCAAACTTCCGTTAGATTTTTGATAGCTAACCGAAGCACTAAAATCTTCTTGCGCGGTAAATAATTGATTAATAGGTAAAAAAGCCAAAGCATCTTCGGCTTCCATAGGAATAAAATCAAAATTTAATTTATGAGAAAATCGTTTAAAATCTTTGTAATCATTAAAAATACGTTTAAAAGAATTGTTTATAAAAACAACTTCTTTTTCTTGTGTAGCAATAATTACAGCGTCTTTGAATTTATTAAAGAAACAAAATTTTTCCATGTTTATATTATATACATGTAATGATTAAAAGTAAAAATATTAAAATTTTTGTATAAATTTTCAGATAAAAAAGCATGCTCGAAACGATTTTTAATATTTTTCAAGTATTTGTAAACTAATAATAATAAAAATTTACGTTATTAAATATTTTGATTCCAAGATAATTTTTAATGTTAGATTTAATAATACAGAGGGATGAATAGCAGTCACAATCAAAAATCATAAAGGAGTAAAAGGAGATATATGTCAGAATATTTGACTAAAGAAGAAATTAAGCAATGGAGAAGCTCGTTAGAAAAAATCACATTAGAAGAATATGCAGCCAGATTGGGTAAACAAATAGAAGAAGCAAAACACACTAATGATCTTGTAGATATAGTTCTTAGAGGAAAACCATATACATCATTTTCTTCTGAGTCTTCAGTTTCAAGAGTTGAAAAAATAACTTCAATTGCTGAACGCTCTGTTGAAAAAGAACGTCAAATTACAGCAAGAGTTGTTGAACCTGCTAAAAAAGTTAAAAAAGAAGAAGTTAAACCAATTGTTAAAGAAACAAAGCCTAAAGCAAACGTTGAAGTTGAAATAGCAGAAGAGCCTATTTCATTGGAAGAAGAAGTTCAAATTGTATTTAAAAAAGCTTTAACAGACAGAGAACAAATGGTATTTGATTATTTCTTAAAAAATAGAAACCAAATTGTATACGCTAAAGATTTGGCAGCATTGTTAAATCTTCCAAGAGATTATGTATACAAATATATTAAAAATTTAAGAGCAAAAATTGATGGCGATAATCTTAAAAACGCTGTTTCAGGCGGATTTATGCTAACAGTTTAAAATAAATATGAATATTGAAATATTAAATTTAACAGATTTATTAAATAACTCGCAGGTGCTTTACTCGGCTGATTTTACAGGTGAATATGAAGCACCTGCGGATTTATTAGAAAATTTACTTGAAAACTCAAATTCAGGTGAAAAGTTCATTGACGGATTAATATTTTTACAAAAAAATGATATTAATTCTTATACAATAATTGACGGAACAAAGAGAATTATATCTTTTAGTCTTCTTTTACACGCAATTTGCGAATGTTGTAAATTAACGGAAAATCAATCTCTTACTGACAATATTAAACAAAATTATTTATTTAATGACAACAATACCAAACTTCAATTAAGCGGTAAGAATAAGGTTATTTATGAAAAATTAGTAAAATATGAAAAATTAACCGAAGAAGAAAAAAATAATCCAATGTTTAAGACTTTGCACGAATTTTGGGCAAAGATTAAAATGAACAATATTTCAATAGAATTTCTGCTTAATATTGCAAAACAAGTAAAAGCGATGGTTTGCGTATATGAAAATTTTGAAGTTAAAAATAGAGATTTGTATCAATATTTAAATTGCAATAATAAAAATCTTGACGAAATTGCACTTATTTATGATTTTTTGAAAGAACAATCCGAATTAAACCATTGGAATGAACTTAAAGAATTATTTGAAAAAGCTGATATGACTCGCAAATTCAGATATTTCTTTGTTGACTACTTAACTATACAAAAAAACGGTATTGTACCAAAAGAAAACGAAATTTATATGAGTTTTAAACATTATTATTTAAAAGCTTTAAAATCAGGAAAAAACTCTGCTGAACTTTTTGAAGAATTAAAAAATTCCGCAAATCATTACATAAAAATTTCGACTGCAAATTTTGAAAATAAAGAAATAAAAAAGAGAATTCAGACAATAAAAGATAACAACATGTATATAACATTCCCATATTTATTGGAAATTACTGATGAATACATGAATAAAAAAATGTCTGAAAAAACATATTGTGAAATGTTGGACAACGTAATTTTATTTGTTGCAGAACAAAGAAGCGGTAATTATGAAAGCATAATAAATTACGCAAACTTACAAAATAATTCAAACTTATAAATTTACCTACGAATTCTAAATATAACTAACTAAACAAGTTAAATGATTTTTCAATATTTTTACCGATTAAGTTTTTGATTGAATCCATTTCTGTGCTTAATGCATTGTGTTCTGTATCTAATTTTTTCAATTCGTTATCTAACAATTTTTCTTTGTTGTTAATCTTCATATTTGCTGCATTGTATTCTGCTTCTGCTTTTGCAAATTCTGAACTGTCTGTTTCAATACCTAATGCTAAAGTGTTTGATGCAGTTACTTCTTTACCAGATGAAATATCAACTAACATAAATTCACCTGATTCAATTGCATTATATAACCATGCAGGGTCACTCTTGTCTGCTCCCGGTAATACTTCGTAACCATCATAGCTTTTATGGTTATTAGATTTGGTAGAAGAAGCAGCAAACATTTCATTAAACAAATCTGTATAATAATCCACTTGTGCTTTTGTAGCTACACCTTTTGTAACAAGGTCGTTACCATAATTTTCATTATTAGCCTCTAAAGTTAAATTTGATACTCCTGACTTTTGCAATGAATAATATATGAAATGATTTTTTGAGCTTAATTCGGCTTTTTCAACTCCATCAGTGTCTACACACGTGTTATAGCCATAACATAATGCATGATCCATAATATCCTTTTCTAAAGAAGACACGACAACTTTGCCGTCTTTAGTCATTAATCTGTATTTTGAACCTATTTGTGATAAATTTGCAAGAGTTAAATCAACTTTTTGAGCTTGACCTGACGCATATGTTGTATATGTATATTTTTGCTGGCTGATTGCTTTTGTATATTTCATTGCCAATTGTTCTGATTCATCTGCCAATCTGATTTTTATATTTGCGATGTTTTGTGATTTGAACTCAACATCGTTCATTCTTGCTGTTATTGATAATAATCTTGCTTGTGATGCTGACATTCCCATAATCGTAATCCTTTTTAAATTTCCCTACATATCCTTTATCGGCTTAAAATCATGATTTCTTGAGGGTTTAAGCTATTTTTGTTACAATACTTAACATTATTCACATATAAAATATTTGTAAAAATGTAGCATTAAAATCTTTATTATGTATAATTGTAAAAGAATAGAGGATTTTATAATGCAGGAAACTTTAGAAAAGAAACAAATAAAAAATATAGATTTTAACTGTGATTTAGCACAAAGTTTCGGAGTATATAAAAATAATTCCGAATATGAATTATTGGATTATGTAAGTTCTGTAAATATTTCTTGCGGATTTCATGCCGGAGACCCTGCAATAATTAAAGAAGCTTTAATGCAGGCAAAAGAAAAAAATATTGTAATAGGTGCACACATTGGATTTGATGATATACAGGGATTTGGCTACAGAGAAACTCAACTGTCTGAAGATGAAATCGAATCACTTGTAATATATCAGGTTGGAGCGCTTATGTCTTTTGCAAAAACATTTGGTTTGGAAATTGAACATGTTCGTCCGCACGGTGCAATGTATAAGCAAGCTGCGACAGATTTTACTTTTTCTTGTGCTATAGCAAAAGCAATTAAAAAATGCTCTTCTTGGCTTGTTTATTACGGTGCTTCAGGAGATATTACTCAAAAAGTTGGCGAACATGTTGATATTACGGTCGCTCAGGAAGTTTTTCCGGACAAAACATATAATTCTGACGGAACTATAGATTTTAACTCAAAAGATAATTCTAATTTTGATTTTAATATTAGAAGAATTAAGAATTTATTATATTCAAGTGAAATTGATAATAATTTGAACGGCAAAACTATTGTTCAAGCAGATACAATTCACTTTACAAATAAATACGAAAATTCAATTGAAATAATTAAAGCCGCAAGAGAAATTATTACCCCTGAACCTGTAAATTATATTAAAGTAAAAAATTCAGGCTGGGTATAAATACTGATTAATCATTAAGGATAGAAGATGGATAAAATAAGAGATACATTAAGAGATAAAATAAAAGAAGCCGGATGGCTTATGCCGGGATTGGAAGTAAAAAGATGGTTTGCGTTAATCTTTTTAGGTTCATTGTTAATTACAATTGGTTTAATGATATTCTTTAATCTTAGACCTGTGTATTTTATAATGGAATTTATAAGAAAAATTGCAAGAACTGTTCCGACTGATATTTTATCTGTTTTAATAACCATTTTTGGTGCATTTTTGTTTTTCAAAGGCTGGCAAAAAACAAATTTATCAATGCTGGATTTGCATAACGGAAAAGAGAAAAGCACACTTTTAGAAACCTTATATACAAGAAGAAAGTTAAACAGAGGACCAAAAATTGTTGCTGTTGGCGGTGGAACAGGTCTTTCTATGTTATTAAAAGGAATAAAAAAAATAACTAATAATATAACCGCAGTTGTAACTGTTGGGGATGACGGTGGAAGTTCAGGAAGATTGAGAGAAGAAATGGGTGTTCTGCCGCCCGGAGATATAAGAAATTGTATCGCAGCACTCGCTGATGATGAAGACTTGGTAACAAAATTATTTCAATATCGTTTTAAATCCGGCGAAGGCTTAGAAGGTCATAGCTTTGGCAATTTATTCATTACCGCATTATGCGCAATAACAGGTAATATGGTAAGTGCAATTCAAGCATCTTCAAATGTTTTGTCAATCAGAGGAAAAGTTTTACCTTCAACCTTGGATGATATGCGCCTTGCTGCAGAATTTGAAGACGGAACTGTTGTTCATGGTGAATCTGAAATTCCTGAAGCACACAAAAAAATTAAACGTTTATTTATAGAACCTGAAAATTGCAAAGCGTTAGGAACAGTTATTGATGCAATAAGGGATGCCGATTTAATTATATTAGGGCCCGGAAGTTTATATACAAGTGTTATTCCTAATTTATTGATTAAAGAAATATCTGAAGAAATAGTTAAATCACAAGCTAAAAAGATTTATGTATGCAATATTATGACACAACCCGGAGAAAGCGATAATTATTCTGTTTCTGATCATATTAACGCTCTATACAAACATTCAGGCAGTGATAAATTAATTGACGCAGTACTCGTTAACAACAGTTTGCCTGAAAATATGTCAGAAAAATATGCCGAATGCGGTCAAATACCCGTAAATTTGGATAAAGAAAACATCAATGTTGACGTTGTAGAAAAAAAATTAATCGAAGAAAATAAAAACGGACTTGTAAGACACAGTTCATACAGAGTAGCAAGGGCAGTTTATTATTGGTTCAGAAAATCTCAACGCGAAAAAAAATAAGGAGTAATAATGCACAAACTTATTAAAAATGCATTTAATATCACTTTCACTGTCTTAAAAGGTCTGCAATTTTTGTTAATTCTTTTTGCTTTATTAACAATGGTAGATTTTATTCTATCCTTGGTTGGTGTACAGTTACCTACTTATATTCAAAATGTTTTTGATACCATTTACAAGTTACAAAGTAATTTTTATAAGCCTGATTTATCAGTATTAAAAGTAGATTTTACTTTAGCAATTGCTTCTGTTGTAATGCTTGCATTTGCAGGTATTATGGTCTATGTTCTTAATTTTTTAATAGAATTCGAACAAATTTACGATAAAGTTCATGCAGATAATAGCAGAAGATATGAACAAAAATTTAATAAAAATCTTTCAAATAAAGTTGACTATATTGAATCTCAAATTAAGCAATTTGCTATATTTTACACATTATCTATTACTCAAGCCGGAAGAAATCCGCATTTTAACAAAAAAATCAATATTGAAGTTAAAGAAAGCGAATACAGAACAATATTAAAAAATATAATGATAAATTCATTCAATGCAGCTTGCAAATATACAAAAGATGGTTATTTATTATTTTTTGATGATATAGATTATTGTGAAAAAGTTTTCAAAAAATTTTATGATTTTATTAGTAAAGCAAAATCAATATTAAAAAATGATTTACTTACAATTAATATAAAAGCAACGGCTATTATTGCAGGAAGAACAGATAATCCTGAAACTTATTTACCGAAAATGAAAAAATTAATAAGTATTGCTTCTGATGAAAAAATTATTATTCTTAGTGATTTTAAAGAAAAATATGAAAAACTTTCTGAACACAATTTTAATATAACCGCTTTGGGTGAATATAGTTTCATTGATGATATACTTGAAGTTTATGCATTAGAACCTAATCATCAATAGGCTGATTACCTATTGAAATTGTTGCATCAAGCTCAATTGTATGACGTATTATAGCGTGCGACATCAATAATAAATATGGATTAACCTGATTTACATTTGATAAATTTACTTTTGCTTTTGGATTGGTTGTCTCAATTTGTTCTTGCGGTTTTTGTTGTTGAAAATCAATAACCGACTGCATTGAGTGTTGTGTACTATCTTTTTGCAAACGCTTGAATAATTCTTTTTTAGGAAATTTTTCAGAACAGATAATTCCAATATCAACAGAGTTACCTGAAACTAAACTTACCGTTGCATTTAGACTTCCGTAATTTACTGTTGTAATAAGAATTTTTATAAATGTATCTGATTCAGGTATCGTAACATCTTGTTCAATATCTAAATCAAATCCGACGCCTTCCTGCAAAGGTAGCCAAGGAAGATACAATAACATCAAGTTTTTAAGTGTTTGAATTGAATCATTTTGAGAATTAGCAGAAACACTTGCATTAATAATATTAACGGTATCTTGCAAAGGCTTAATATCTGTCATACCTTGAGCTGTTGCCATTGTCATCATTGAAACCATTTTATTCATTGCCATTTTACTATTTTTCTGCAATAATGCTGAAACACTTGTTAAATTTACGGATTCTGTTAGTTGAGAAGCAAGATTTTGCTTAAATTGCGCTAATTGCTCAGGTGACATATTTTGAGCTTTTTGAGCATTTGTTTGAATTGCATCTGTAATTTCTTCCGTATTTTGAGGCGGAGGCATAATATTATGCATTGGTCTCATTTGATTTCTTATTGCATTATTGTTTCTTAAAGGTTGGTTAATAACAGTATTTTTAGGATATTGAACTATATTTTCAGGTCTGCTATTAATATTACTTTGTACGTTATTTTCCACAATATTCTGTCGAATATTATTAATATTATTATTTACTTTATCGTTTAAATTATTTTGTGCATTCCTAATTGCATGATTTTGAATATCATGCTTTATATTTTGATTGATTAATTCTTGTCTGTTAGACTGAACTTGTGGTTGTTGGACTGCAGGCTGCTGTATCGGTTGTTGTACCTGCGGTTGTGGTTGTTGGACTGCAGGCTGCTGAATCGGTTGTTGCACCTGTGGTTGCGGTTGTTGAACTGCAGGCTGCTGTATCGGTTGTTGCACCTGCGGTTGCGGTTGTTGAACTGCAGGCTGCTGTATCGGTTGTTGCACCTGCGGTTGCG
>CAYLHN010000022.1:10159-18948 GCA_964383455.1 uncultured Muribaculaceae bacterium
GCTGCTGAATTGGTTGTTGCACCTGTTGTTGTGGTTGCTGAACTACAGGTTGCTGTATCGGTTGTTGCACCTGTGGTTGTGGTTGCTGAACTACAGGTTGCTGAATCGGTTGTTGCACCTGTGGTTGCGTTTGTTGAACTGCAGGCTGCTGAATCGGTTGTTGCACCTGTGGTTGCGGTTGTTGAACTGCAGGCTGCTGTATCGGTTGTTGCACCTGCGGTTGCGGTTGTTGAACTGCAGGCTGCTGAATTGGTTGTTGCACCTGTTGTTGTGGTTGCTGAACTACAGGTTGCTGAATATTTACTGAAGGTTTATTTTGAATGTTCTGTGTTTGAACATTAGGACGCACTTCAGGTTGAGTTTGAACTGTATTTTTAGATTGCTGTTGAAATTCTTGACCTTGAGTAATTCGAGCTGTTTGCTGATTATCAGGTACATTAGGACGTACAGTATTTTGATTTTGAGTTATATTTTGACGATTTTGAACATTATCGCGAACTATATTTTCATTAATTTGCTTTTGCGCCTGCGGTATTTGAGATTGATTTTGCGTTTGCAAAGTTTGTTGAGACTTTTGAGATAAAATCTCTTGTTTTGCATTATTTACTTGTTGTTGAAATGCTTCTTTATCACCATTTATTTGCTTTTGAGGTAAATTATCATATTTTTCTTGCTGATTTTGATTACCCTGTTTATAAGGTAATTCGTTATCATTTCTTGGTCTTTGCTGCTGCTGAACCTGCGGTTGTTCAGGTAATTGAACTTGTGGATTTTGAGGTAAATTTTGATTTGCATTTTGCTGAAAATTTGCTGTTTGATTATTATTTTGATGATTTACCTGAACCGAATTATTTCCGTTTTGATTAATTTGAGGTTGATTTTGCCCTTGATTTTGCTGCGGGTTTAAAGGATTTTGCGGAAAATTTTGTTGATTAGGATTATTAGGATTATTTGTATTATTTGGTTGGTTTGTTTGTGGATTTTGTATTGTTGGCATTTTACCGTCATTTTGTACCATTACAAGTAATTCAACCATATTTTTGGGCAAATTTAAAAGATTTTTTACATACGCAGCTCTATCAATACTAGCCAAATTATTCATTCGTAATTGCTGAGGGTTCACTGCTTGACGTTGAACTTGATTAATAATGTTTTCTTGTGCCTGCTGAAGTAAATTTTTGGCATAATTGTCTTTTGATGACAAATCTGCATTAATGTTTGTTTTTGCACTTTGCAGATTCATCATGTTTTTATCTAATTTAAGTTTTAGCCAATTAACATTTTCCATATTATTTATATGCCAACGTTTTTATTTTTGTAAACGCGGCAGGTACGATTGAGGGTAACTGTAATCTTCTTTAAAGCCGATATGACGGTACATTTTCAACGCAGGAATATTATTTGTTTCTGCTGAAACGTTAACTTCAGTGAAATCTCTTGTATGTGAACGAACTTTATTTAATAAAACTGAAACAGATTTTTTTATCAAATATTTTGCAAGCCCTTTACCTTGATGTTCTTTTGATATTGATACAAGAGGAATATTTGCAATTTTACCGCCTGTTATATTTGTAAAACAAAAACCGCACGGTTCATCATTATACAACAGCACACTTGTAGATTCCGGCAAAAATTCACCATATACACCATTTACTACTTTATCTAAAATATCATCCGTACCTTCTTTTGTAAGATAGCGAGTATCAAATAAAGCATCCGATGCTGTTTTAAATCCTTCATGAATAACTTCTACTGCTTTATCATAATAGTCATTATTCCAAGAAACAACTTTATAATTTTCATCTTTTGGATTATTAGGTACACTGTTTAAAATTTCTTCTGAACTGCTGCTATTCATCATAAATCTTAAAACAACAAGACCTACAAATTTAAAACCATAATGCGAAATATCACTTGTGAAAGCTGATTGAACACCTAAAAGCGGATAACATACGACTTTTTCTGCACGTTCTTTTTCTGTTTCTTTCAAAAATCTTTCGATTAGTAATCTTCTTTTATTTACTAAATCTTCATTACCCAAACAGTGTATCATATTTAATTCAATTGATTCTGAAATTGATGTTGTATAAATCAAAAATGCAGTCGGAATATGATTTTCCAATAAAACAATACATTTTACATAATCTTTATTTATTGCATCGATAAAATCATCATATTCCAATGGATCTAATTCAAACATATAATCTTTTTTTGCAACAGAACGAAAATCGTTATACACACCTGCAAAAATTTTATATAATTTCTTGTTCAGCAACTCTGTTTCGTAATTTGCGTTTTCCATATTTCTTCCTTTATAAAGTATGATGCATTTTTTCTTTTTTTGTATCTAAATATCTTTTATTATATTCCGTAATTTCAGATTTTATATGCACTATATCGTGTATTTTTAATCCGTAACCTTCAAGCCCTATTATTTTTTTAGGATTATTTGTTATAAGATTAAACGTTGTAAATCCTATATCTCGAATTATTTGTGCACCTACACCATAATCACGCAAATCCTCTTTAAAACCTAAAGAAATATTTGCCTCAATTGTATCTTGACCTTTTTCCTGCAAAGCATATGCTTTTATTTTATTAACAAGCCCTATACCTCTGCCTTCGTGGTCATGCATATAAACAACAGCACCTTTTCCGTATTCTTCAATCATTTTTAAAGCATTGTGAAGCTGAGAATTGCAATCACATTTTAAACTGTGAAATACATCTCCCGTAAGACACTCTGAATGAACCCTTACTAAAGGAATTTTATCACTTCCGTCGTCTTTTACCAGTGCAACATGCTCATGCCCGTTAACTTTGTTAACATAACCGTAAATTCTAAAATCTCCGAATTTTGTAGGTAGAAAAGCTTCCGCTTCTCTAACAACAAGTTTTTCTGATTGAAGTCTGTATGCTACAAGTTCTGAAACAGATATAAATTTAAAACCATGTTTATCGGCAAATTCTCTTAAATTATCTCTGCGAGCCATAGAACCGTCTTCGTTCATAATTTCACACATAACACCTGCCGGTCTGTGGCCTGATAAAATTGCCATATCAACACAAGCTTCGGTATGTCCTATTCTGGTTAAAACTCCGCCCTTTCTCGCTACACAAGGAAAAACATGTCCCGGACGCCGCAAATCATGAGGGCAAGCATTCTTTGAAATTGCAACCTCTATGGTTTTTGCTCTGTCAAAAGCTGATATTCCTGTCGTAACACCAAATCTTTCCGCAGCATCCACACTTAATGTAAATGCTGTACGCATTTTTTCCGTATTATTTTCAACCATTTGAGGTAATTCCAGATTTTGAGCGATTTCATTTGAAATCGCAAGACAAATTAAGCCTCTGCATTCTTTTGCCATAAAATTTATTATATCAGGAGTTACACATTGGGCTGAGCACAACAAATCACCCTCATTTTCCCTATCTTCGTCGTCTGCAACAATAATAGGTTTGCCTGATTGAAAATCTTTTATTGCTTCTGCTATTCTATCAAATTTAAATTCGTTCATTAAATAAATCAGTTTTCTTTCAAAAAATCTTCCGTAATTATAGATGTTGTACGTTCATTTAGTAAAAATTTTTCAATATATTTTGCAAAAACATCTGTTTCAACGTTTACAGTATCACCTGAACTTAATTCTTTCAAATTCGTATTTTCGTATGTATGCGGAATTACGGCAATTCTTATTTTATTTTCATTAAGATTTGCAACCGTAAGGCTTATTCCATTAATTGTAATTGAACCTTTATTTACAACATAACGGGATGTTTCATTTGTAACATTAAATTCCATATCATAAAAGTCATTATCTTTTTTTACAGAAACCAACTTTGCAACACTGTCAACATGACCTGAAACTATATGTCCGCCTATTCTTTCATTTAATTGCAAAGCTCTTTCAAGATTTACTTTATCACCCGTTTTTGTTTGAGAAAAATTTGTTACATTTAAGGTTTCTTTTGACACTTCTGCAGTAAACCCTGTATCTGTAATACTTACAACAGTTTGACATACACCATTAATTGAAATAGAATCGCCTATTTTTGTATCTTGGAGTACTTTTTCACAATCAACAGATATTTCAGCCGTATCCGAAATAAGTTTAAAACTTTTTACTACACCAACTTCTTCTATAATTCCTGTAAACATACTACTATTGTACCACAATTATTTACCAATGCAAAAATTATCAAAAATATTATTTAAAATATCATCAGTTATAACTTCACCTGTAATTTCATCTAAACACAAAAGCGCCTGTTTTACGTCAATCGATATTAAATCTTGAAGTTCGTGAACAGTACAAGCCATATATGCCTGTGTTAAACTTTCTCTGGCTTTTTCTAAACAATCCTGCTGACGTTTATTCGTTATAAATTCTGTATCTTCTGGAGAAAATTCCAAAATAATTTCCTTAATTTTTTGTTTTAAATCTTCAATACCTGTTTTATTTTTAGCAGAGATTAAAATTGTATTTTCAGGAGTTTTATCTGATAAATCACATTTATTTGCAATTATGAGATGTTTTTTATCTTTTATAAAATCCAAAATAACATTATCTGCTTCACTTAAATCCTGAGATAAATCATACATAAATAGAACTAAATCAGCTTCTTGAGCAGCTTGTTTTGAATATTCAATACCAATTTCCTCAACTTTATCAATATTTTCATCTTCTCTGATACCTGCTGTATCAATTAGAGTTACAGGAATACCCAAATCAAGTGTTTCAGTTAAAACATCTCTTGTTGTTCCTGCAATTTCGGTTACAATTGCTCTATCAAGACTCAAAAGGGTATTAAAAAGTGAGGACTTGCCTACATTAGGTTTGCCGACAATCGCAATTTTTATACCCTGACGCATAATATTGCTTGATTTTGCATTATCTAATATTTCATCTATTTTCTTAATTTGATTTTCAAAATCACGCATTAAATCATCATATTCCGGTTCTGCAACATCTTCGGGAAAATCAATTCCTGCAACGATTTTTGAAAGCGTTTCAAATATATCTTTTTTAATTTCATTAACTTTTATCGACAAAAATCCTGACAAATTTTTGGCAGACTGAATAGCAAAATTTTGAGTTTTTGAATGAATTAAATCAGCAACCGCTTCTGCCTGCGATAAATCCAGCTTTTTATTTAAAAAAGCTCTTTTTGTAAATTCACCTCTTTCAGCCATTCTTGCACCGTTTTTTAATACAATTTCAAGAATATTTTTAACAACATTAACACCGCCATGACATTGAATTTCAATAACATCTTCACCTGTGTAACTGTTAGGATTTTTAAACGGCAAAACAACAACTTCATCAATTTTTTTATTGTTGTCGTGTATCCAGCCATGACAAATCATTTTCGGAACAATTTTACCTGTAAAAATCTGTTCTGTTATTTCAAAACTTTTTTCACCGGAAATTCTTATAACACCAACTCCGCCTGTACCTAAAGGAGTTGAAATCGCTGCAATAGTATCAAATTCTTGTATAATATTCATACTTAAATTATAACAAAAACAAAGAGGATGACTTTTTAGTCACCCTCTTATTTTTATATTGGCAGACCAAATAATGACATAATCGATTGAAGATTTCCAAAATTAAATCCTGATGAACCTGATGATGAACTGTTTCCGTAATTTCTAATGCTGCTTGCTAAATTTAAAGCACTTGAAATTGCATTTAAAGCATTATCATTTGATTGGTTTTGTAATGTATTCAATAAATTAATTAAATTATAACGCTGCGATAATTCATCATTTATTAATTCATTTCTTTTTGCCATTATATTTTGAGCCAATTCTGCCATGGCATTACTTCTATAATTCTCGATACTGTTTAATTTATCTAAAAACATTGAATTATCAAAATTACCAAATCTTGAAGCTATATCATTTTTTAAATTATTTAAAAGAGGCGCATACATACTATTGATTGATTGCTGACCTTGATTTTGATACGCTGCAAGCTGTGAATTTAGTCCGTCTAATGTTTCTTTTGAAAAAGTATTTATATTTGGAACTATCTGTGCAAGAGTTTTTTGCGCATAATCATACAGCTGCTTTTCGTACTTATTCATTTGGTAATCACCTTTTATGGTACCACCTTGAAGCTTAGTAGAAGCCTTTTTTTGTCCGTTAATACTATAACTTCCGTTCATATACGGAGGCGGAGAAACTGTTGTTGTTTTGCTCATAAAATTTCCTTTCTGAATTTTACTTGCAAAGACAAATTTATTAATAGGGGCGCTATATACATATTATACCATTTTTTTATCTTATTGTAAAATTTTTGCCGATTTTTAATTAGAAAATAACTGTTTAAATATCATAAAAGCAAGTTAAATCAACTGTCTATTGTTTTTTATATTGACAAACTTTCATTTTTGTATTACTATACCGGTAATAATAAAAAAGAAAGGAACAATAATGGACGAATTTACAACTATAGGCGGAGTAAGATTTAGCACATCTTCTATTAAATCCTCTGAAAAAATTGTACATAGAGGCGTTGAAATGAATAGTGTTTATTTGAACGACGGAACTAATATTCAATTTAAAGATCAAGATCCTGAAAATGAAGCAAAAGTAAGAGATTATTCTGCTGAAAATAAAGATTCTGCAGATAAAAAAGCAAAAATGCAAGAAACTATTGAAGAAAATATGAATAAACCTTCAAGAGCAAGAAAAAACTTAGACTTACCTGAAGGTCGTATCGTTTTTGAAAATATCAAAGGCGGAATAATTAATGGTACATATGACAAAGACGATTATGTACTTTCAGGATGCCAAGATATACTTGTTGATGTAGCTCAAGAAGATGGAAAACAAGATAAGGTATTTTTACACGATTCTGAAGTTACTATTTTTGGCAATGATGGTAAACATGAAAATAAAAATAATTTAATATATAGCAGAGAAGAAGATAAAGTAACTGACGGCTTGCTTAATATGAATGATAAAAATTATCATATTAAAGTTAGAAAAACTGAATACTAAATATTTTTCAAATTAAATATTATAAAGAAGTCAGGTGAAAGCCTGACTTCTTTTCTACCTGTGGCTTCTCATCATCATCCCTAATAAAAAAGATTATATTTTTGCATTTGTGGATAATGAAAGCCTATCTCAGCAATCAACTGACTAATTAATGCCTCTGGTGTCTTTTTTGTTGTATTCCTCATTTTATTTTCGCAAAAATCTTGTTCGCTCTGCAGTATTATCTTTGAATACAAATGTATAATCTTTACTTACAATCTTTTTCTTCATTAATACATTAGCTTCGCCATTAGTCTGATTGTTTTCGATAATATTATTTTCTGTCATTTATAACCCCTATTTTACAAATTCTGTTCCAATTCTTCAATAGTCGGCATGTTGTCTTTTATGTTGTCAGGAATTGAGTTGGTTAGTGTGTATTCTGCAATGCCTATTGGCTTTGTCATATCCTTAATAGAGTATTCCGCAATAATTTTATCTTTAGATTTGCATAAAATAACACCAATTGACGGATTATCTTCTTTAGTTTTTACCTGTTCATCTACTGCGTTTAGATAAAAATTCATTTTACCTGCATATTCAGGTAGAAATTCACCTATTTTTAATTCAAAAACTACATAGGCATGTAATTTTGTATGATAAAAAAGTAAATCCAAATAATAGTCTTGATTAGATACGAACAAATGATATTGTTCACTAACAAAGGCAAAACCTTTACCGAGTTCTAACAAAAATTTCTTTAAATTTTTAACAAGTCCTGTTTCTACTTCTCGTTCTTTCGCTTGTTCTGATATTTCAAGAAAATCAAACACATATTGGTCTTTTAACAATTCATTGGCTAAATCAGATTGAGGTTTGGGCAAAGTCAAAGCAAAATTATTGACTTTATTTTCGCTATTTTGTCTTTCATATAAATTGTTTTCAATCTGCATTGCAAGAACATTTCTTGACCAACCATTTTCTATGGCTTTTCGTGCATACCATGTACGTTTTTCATTTGTTTCAAGTTTATCCATTAGCCATATATTTTGTCCCCATGGCAATTGTGCAACAAGTTGTTGCACAAATTCAAAATCAGAATAAGTTTCAGCAAATTTACGCATATAATTAAGGTTTCGATATGATAAACCCTTCATATTAGGGAATGAGTTTTGCAAATCTTTAGAAATATTTTCAATAACTTTTGCACCCCAACCTTGCTCTTTTTGTTGTTGCAAAATAATTTTACCTATATTCCAGTACAAAATAACTAATTCTGAATTAACCGCAAGTGATGCTTTAATTTGAGCCTTTCTTATTGCAGATTTAATATTTTCGAGTGTTTGAATATATGACTTATCAATATTATTCAATTTGAACTCCTTTTTATTCTTTATTTTTAGCATAAACAAAGAGTTCTATCAATTTGTTAAAATTTTTCTTACAAGATTTAAAATTTTTATATCTATATACGAACACTCAAAGTATATGTGAAAATATAGTGGGTTCTCATCCTCATCCGGCAACAAAAAACGGTTGAGGCAAGTACCTAACCGCTTTTCAGAGGGGATGGGATTGTCTTGCTCTCTCGCGTTTAACGGCAATTCCAAGTTTTGATTTCGTGATTTTATCACTCATCAAAACTTTCCAGCCTCAGCTCGTTCGCGCTCAAACCCACAATAAGTGGCTTCTCATCCTCATCCCTAATAAAAAAGATATAGACTTACATCTACATCTTTTTTATTCAGAGGGGATGGGATTGTCTTGCTCTCTCGCGTTTAACGGCAATTCCAAGTTT
>CAYLHN010000023.1:0-18119 GCA_964383455.1 uncultured Muribaculaceae bacterium
CGATGACGCCACGAAAGCAAATCACAATTAAATAAAACTACCATGCTCCAGTGGCACTCTGCCGAACAAAATGCGAACCGTTGAGCATTTTGTGAGAGGGGAGGTAGACAAAGTCTACCGATGACGCCACGAAAGCAAATCACAATTAAATAAAACTACCATGCTCCAGTGGCGGAATCGGTAGACGCGTCGGACTTAAAATCCGATTGGGCGAATAACTCAGTGCCAGTTCAAGTCTGGCCTGGAGCAATTATAAGACAAGAGTTTAACGGCTCTTGTCTTTTTTATTAGCATTCAAAAATTTATCATTTTAAAAAAACTTCCCCATTATTTCCCCACTCAATTTTAAAAAATATTCCCTAATTTTAAACAAGTTTAAACAATGTTTATTTTAATAATCACTTAAAATTTCAATTGCTTTTACTTTTAATTCTTCCAACGCATGTGTATATCTCATTGTAGTTGTAATTGTTGCGTGTCCTAACAATTGTTGAATTACAACTAAATCAACACCTTTTTCAACCATGCGTGTCGCAGCAGTATGCCTTAAATCGTGAAATCTAAAATTTTTAATTTTGGCTATATCTAAATAATCTTTGAAACGTTCTAACACATCTGAATATTTAGTCTTTGTTTTTTTATTATAAAATACATATTCATTATCTTTTGGAATAGAATTTAATAGTTTTTTTAGTTTACCTGCGTTTGGAATTTTGCGTGATTTACCTGATTTTGTGTTTAAAACTTCAATGTATGTTTTATCAATATTGGCCCATTTCAAATTTAAAACTTCTTGTTTCCTCATTCCTGTCCATAGAGCAAATTTTACAAGTTTCGCAAAACTTTCATCATTAATTGCAGCAAATAATTTTGTTTCTTCTGCACGAGACAAATGTCGTATTTTGAAATTTTCTTCTGTTAATTTAGCAACTCCGGAACAAGGATTTTCTATAATAAGTTTATTTTTAATACAAAGATTAAACATTTTTCTTAGCAAAGATATATAACGATTTATTGTAGAATTGCTTAAATTTTTCTCAAATTTCAAATAAGTTTTGAAATCTTCAATTATTTTTGGAGAAAATTCTTTTAATGGCATATTCTTAAAATAATCTTCCAAAAGGTTAATTCTGCATAAATCTGTTTTATAACTTCTTTTATTATTTTTTGTATGAGTTTCAATAAGTTCTATTGCATCAGAAAATCTTGGTAAAATTTCTGATTTGCCAAAATTGTAATTGCCGTGCATTATCTCTGCTTTGATAACAGTTTCACATTTTAATGCTGATTTTTCATCAGAAGCACCTTTACATGGTCTCTCATATCTAATGCCATCTATTTGAAATCTACAATACCATTTATTTCCTTTTTTACGTACTGACATTATAATTCCTCAAAATTTATATTAGATATATCTTTAACACTTTTCTTTAAAGCATTTGTAGCAACATTATAATCATCTTCTGAAATCACATTCAGGCTTAATGCTGCTTGCAATTGTTGTTTTGTGTTTAATGACGTTATTTTAAATCTTTCAACCCTTGCTTCTGCTTGTTTACATATTTCGCTGATATTCATATCAGAATTGTATGTATTATTATGTGCAGCCGCTGCAATTTCTTTGTTTGAATATGATAATTCTTTATATAAGATTTTTTTCTGCTCTTTATCAGTATCTTTTGAAAAAATCTTACAAACCTTTTCCGCAAAGTCCGGGAATTTATTTAAAAGAAGATCCATATTATCACTAATTAATTTTTCAACGTGTTTACAATGCATTCTTCTGCCACCTGCAGGACAAGTACAAGCAAAGCAATTGTCATACAGAATGGTTGTATAGATATTGTTGCTTGATGAACTTTTAAACTCTCGTTGTTCTATTATATGGCCTGGTATAATTGACATTTTTAGAATTCCTTATTATCCCTATTTCACACACAAAAACAAAGAAAAAAACTAATCTTTTTCTATTTTTCCTTTAAATCTTCCGTAAATAATAATGTTGTTTAAATCTTTGCCTTTTAGAACCTTATCAGGATATTTTAAATTTCCTAAGTCGTTTAATACCTTGTTATCAGAACTTATTTGGATTGTGTCTATATTCTTTGATAATCGTTTTAAATAATATTCTTTGTTGTAGGAAAAGAAATAAATTTTGTCATCAATAATTTGTTTATTTACCCAATTTTCAAGAATTACAAGTTCTTTATCAAATATAGTTTTTTCCATGCTGTCGCCAGTTGCATTGATAAGAAAATATTTATTATTAGGATTTAAACCATATTTAACAGATATTGGATAACATTCTGCTTCAGGTTCTTCATCAAGCATTAAATTGCCTTTACCACAAGATGCCATAATATCTTTATAGTAAGGAATGGATATAAATTCATTCGATAAAGTTACATTATAATAATTTTCTATCAAACTAATTTCCTCAAATGAAACAACTTCTTGTTCCTTTGCATTAATTTTTCTTGAAAAATATTCTCGTGATTTTTTTATTACATCAGCCAAATCTTTTTTTTGAATTTTCTTTCCTGTTAAGTTTTCTAAAGTTGGTAAAATCTCATTATAATGCATATGACGGCCCCACTTATAGATATTTGTGATTTATTTGTGATATTTGCTTGACTTTTATGTGATTGTATGTTATTATACTATCATACAAAATGACATGCATACAATACAACAAACGGAGTATTTTTGCAAGGAACAAACCGGGTCAGTTTATAGACGGTTCTGACGACAAAAACCAAAACAAGAGATGGTTAAATCTTTGCAGAAAGAGGTAAAAGTAAAATGAGCAGGACAGCAGCATCAACAAGAATAACAGATCAAGAGTTAAAAAATTTAAAATTAGCGACAACAAACAGAGATATCGCAATGAGTGAACTTCTTCGCAACTGTGTTTACTGTTTCCTTGCTGAACCTGAAAAAACCTTAAAATTCCAAAAAGAAATTTTGGGTGCAAAAGCACAAGGCAAGTGTTTTAGATAGTTTTGTAAAAATGTGGTTTGAGTAATACTTAAAGCCTTATTATAGGCTTAATTGGAGTGCAAAAAATGGAATTCTTAACAACAGAAGAAGTGGCAGAAATATTAAGGTTTAAAAGTATAGATAGCATACACCAAATGCTACATAGTGGTACTTTACCAAAAGAATTAACACTTCGAATTGGGAGAAAAAGATTATTCATTAAAGAGAAATTGGAAGAATTTTTAAAAATGAAAGTGGGGGTGTAGTCATGATGTTTAATTTCTTAAAAAAAGAAAAGGGTTTCAAACCAAAAGATACAACTGAACAATTTATGTATCAAGCAATACATAATAAAGTGTTTCAAATGTTTTTTGATGTCGGCATGATGTTTAATGTTATATCAAGTTATCAGGATCTTAAAAAAGAAACTGAATACTGGCTAAACAAAAAAATTAAAAATAAAAATGATTTGATAAAAATGTATCAAGCATTAAAAGTCTCGCAAAAAATTTCAATGAGGTGGCAAAATGTTCGTAGCCACTAAAAGATATGAAGTAGAAATTGAAGATCAAACTTTATTTGGTTATTGTGATTTTCTAAAAAAAAATGACGGTTACTATTTCAAAGACACCAAAAGACATGCTTTAGAATTTGGACCATTCAGCAATTACGATACAGCGGAAATTAACGCACAAATCGTTTTATCAAAAGGTGCTAAACATTTTGAATGGCTAAATGTACCTGAATTCATAACAAAAGATTTTCTCCTTCGTAACAATATAAACTCTTTATTAGAGAAAATGAGTGCAGATAAATTAGGAACTGCTTTACCAAATACTAATTGACTGCCGTGAACAGTGCGGCATTATCAAAAGGATAAATGAATGAATTACGAAGAATGGCTAAAAGAACGAAAGTTCGGTCTTGGCGGCTCTCATTGTGCTGCGATTTTAGGACTTCACCCATATATGACAAATATTGACTTATGGGAACTAAAAACAGGACGTAAACAACCTGAAGACATATCAGAAAAAGAAGTTGTAAAGTACGGACAAAGAGCAGAAGCACCATTAAGAGAATTATTCATCCTTGATTATCCTGAATACGAGGTTTATCACAAAGAATACGACCTTCAAAGAAGTAAAAAATATCCCTTTTTATACGGCTCGCTTGACGGCGAATTAACCGAAAAAACGACTAGAACAGAGGGGATATATGAAGGTAAAACCTCATTAATTGTAAAAAATAGCGATTTCAAAAAATGGAATAAGCAGATACCACAGCATTATTACTGCCAATTACTGCATTATTTTATAATCCATCCGGAAAAGCAATTTGCAATTTTAAAAGCACAACTCAAAACTGAAAAAGTGAATGATGAAAATTTCAAAGAAGTCAATACATACGTTAAACACTATTATTTTTCAAGGCAGAAATGTGAAAAAGATATTCTATATCTTCTGCAAAATGAGATTTATTTTTGGAAAAACTATGTAGAAAAAGACGTAAGACCAAATTTAATAGTATCAGCCAATATAGAGGACATTTAAAATGACAAAAACAGAAACAAAAACAGAACAGGAAGAATTAATTACCACAGCAATTTTTGACACAAGAAGAAATCACGTTATTAATGTTGGTGATGTTTATCAGGGCCAGGAAATTTGTCCGTTTTATAAAATAAATAAACTTTATAAATCCGGAAAAGGTTATTTTGCAGTTGAACACATTGGAACAAAAGATTCATTCCCATTAATTGATGAATTTGAAAATATTAGAAATAAAAAGTTTTTAGGTAATCACTACCTTAACACTGAAATTTTAGAAAAAATAAATGAGAATCCTTGGGATACTAACAAATATTTTGAACCATTTGAAGGTTATCCTGAAGAACCAACAGAAGAAAAAACTTCTCCAACTCAAAACAATTTGTTTAATAATACAAAATCTGTTGTTCCTGAATTAACAGAACAAAATAAAACTAAAAAAGCGGAAAAAGTTGAAGAAACTGTTTCCGAAAAGGAAATAGTTGAAGATGTTGAACCTAACAAATTAAATAAAAGATTAGAATTCAGAATAACTGCACCGACAAATGATGTTTTTGCAACAGCAATAGAATTTAATTTTGATGAAATGAAAGAAATCATTGAAACAAAAACTAAAACTTATACAGAAATAACATATACTGAAAATCAATTTGCAGAGGCAAAAGCAGACAGAGCAAAATTAAACAAACTAAAAGATACAATTAATAATGAAAAAATCAGAATTAAAAAATGTGTTCTTGAATATTATGATGGCAGTTTTGAGCCAAAAGTTAAAGAATTAATGCAGATTATTGATGTTGCAATTCAAGCAATAGATAAACAAGTTAAATCTTTTGAACAAAACAAAAAAGACGAAAAAGAAAAAGAATTATCCGATTATTTTTACAGCATTTATAACTTCGCTTATTTAGATATATCTTACGATATGATTAAAAAACCTGAATGGTTAAATGCAACATTCAGTCTAAAAAAAGCAAAAACTGAAATTGAAAATATAACAAAACAAATAGAAAAAGATATTGATTTAATTGTAGGCTTTGGTACAGAAAATCAAGCAGCATTACTCAACCGTTACAAAGAAACCTTAAAACTTGATGAAGTAATTCGCTATAAAGATGCAATTGAAAAGCAAGAAGCAAAAACTGAAATTACAAAAGCAGTTACACCACCAAAACCTGTTAACAAAGCAGAAAAGCAGTATGTTATTAACTTTACTGTTACCGGTTCTATGGAACAAATGCAACTTTTAAGAAATTTCTTAAAAAATAATAATTTCAACTATAAATTCAATAATTAGTAAAAAGAAAAGGAGTATTAACTATGGCAAATTCATTAGTAAAAACAAAGAAAACGAATCTTGAGATTATTCAATCTAACATCAATTCATTAATTGATTCAAAAGCAAAAGCACTTCCACAAGGCTTTAATAAAACAAGATTTGTACAAAATGCAATGACAGTTTTATTAGATACACCAAAAATTAATGATATGCAGCCTGTATCAGTGGCAAGAACAATTTTAAAAGGTGCTTTTTTAGGCTTAGATTTTTTCAGAAAAGAATGTTACGCAATACCTTACGGAGCAAATTTAAACTTTCAAACAGACTACAAAGGTGATGTAAAAATAGCGAAACAATATTCTATAAGACCTATTGAAGAAATCTACGCAAAAGTTGTTAGAGAAGGTGATGAATTCTCTGAATATTGTGAAAACGGAAGACAAAGTTTTATATTCCGTCCGGTTGCATTTTCACAGAAACCAATAATAGGTGCATTTGCAACAGTAATATTTAAAGACGGTGAAATTTTGGTTGAAACAATGTCAGCAGAAGAAATTGAAAACATAAGACAATCGTTTTCAAAAGCACCGAATTCAGCAGCCTGGAAAAACACACCAAGCGAAATGTATAAAAAAACTGTATTAAAAAGATTATGTAAAAATATCCCTCTTGAATTCAAAACAATGGAAGAACAATTATCATATTCGACCGCAGACAATGCGACTTATGAAAAAGATTATGATAATAAAATTTTCAGCGAAAATGCTGACGTAATAGATGTTGTTCCTCAAGAAACAACAAAAAAAGTAGAAAAAGCAGTTGAAGTTCCTGTTGAACCACAGGCGGAAGAAACAGAAATTTTTAATGATGGTGAGGATGATTTTCTATCTAACTTAAAAGAAGTTGAGTAACGTTAGGTTACTCCCTATTTAGTGATATTTATAGAGGGTAATTACCCAATTTCGTTACCCTCTTTTCTTTAAAAATTGAGATGTTGTTATGGCAGATGAACAAGAAAAATTTAATACAAGTTGGATATCAATTCATCGTAAATTTATTGACTGGGAATGGTATCAGAACGATACAGTAATGAGATTATTTCTACATTGTTTGTTAAAAGCAAATTGGCAGGATAAAAACTGGCAAGGACAAGAAATAAAAAGAGGTCAATTTGTTACAAGTTACCGAAAACTATCTGTAGAGATAGGTTTAACAATTAAGCAAGTTAGGACTGCATTAAACAAGTTAGAAGCGACACACGAATTGACATGCAAAACAACAAGCCAATATTCAATAATAACCGTAAATAAATACAATGACTATCAAATAAATGACACACAAAATGACAAACGGATGGCAAACGAATGGCAAACGGATGGCACACTAAATAACAAAAAAATGACAAACGAACGGCACACGGAAAACAAACAAATAACAAGCGAACAGCAAACGGACAACAAAAAAGTGACAAACGAACGGCACACGGATGAAAAACAAAATAACAAAAAAATGGCAACAACTAATAATAAAATAACAAATAATATAACTACTACTACTACTACTGAAGAAAATTTTATTAAAAAAAATCCTGATTTTAAATTCCGTGGGGAATACAAAAATGTGGGGCTAACAGACAGGCAGTACAATGATTTATCAGTAATGATTATGAATAAAAAGAAGTTGGATCAATATATAGAGGAACTTTCCGAAAAAATTGCAGAAAAAACGGACAGCGAAAAAAGATTTGATTTTGATTATCCGGATATGCATAAAGTTCGCTTGAAAAAATATTGGATAGCGGATAAAAACAAAAACAGAAAGCCAAGCAGTTCAAAAACAAGCACACAAAAAAGTTGCAGAGAAATGACAGAGGCAGAAAGATTAGAGTTAATAGCAAAAGAAGAAGCAGAAAGTAATAATTATGAATACAATGCGTGAACAAGATATAAGAGTTGAAGATTTATATTGGATAGAAAAATTATACAGTTATCGTGCAATTTTCAACTATGAAGAAATCAGAGAAAAGGCAGATGAAGTTTTTGAAAAAACTCACAGCCTGAAAGAAGTTGATAAATTTTGCAAAGAGGCTTATTCAAGGAAACATACTAATCCTTTAATGTTGCACTCTGAAATTCCGCAAAGATTTATTCAAGCAACGTTTGAAAACTATTCACCGCAAAATGCTGCACAACGAAAAGCCTTAAAAGCAGCAAAAGATTATGTAAAAGATATAAAAACGCACCAAGAAAAAGGTACAAATATTATTTTTGCCGGTTATGGTGATGTTGGAACTGGTAAAACTTATTTGACAGTTTGCATGGCCAAGGAAATAATCAAACAACAAATAGGTGTAAAATTCATAAACGCAGTTGATTTGATTAATGCGATAAAAGAAGATTTTAAAATTTCAAAATATATAAATATTCCGATTCTTATAATTGATGATTTAGGTAAAGAACGAGGTACTGACTGGGTATGTGAACAGATATATGCGATTTTAAATGCTCGTTATCTTGCTGAAAAACCAACAATTATTACAACTGAAAATTCTATTGAGGATTTAAAAAATAATTACAGTGAAAACGGAAAAGCAATATTAAGCCGCTTAAAAGAAAATTTTATAAGTGTGGCTATGATAGGCAGAGATTACAGAACAAACAAAGAAAGGACAGACGAATGAAAAGAAAAGAACAAGAAAATTTAGACGAACTTCAAGAAGAAGTTGTTGAAGAAACAGAAGAAGAAGTTTCTGATGCAGAAGAAGAAAACGTTGAAGATGTTGAAACGGAAGAAACTGACGAAGAAACAGAAGAAATGACAAAATCTGAAGCAAGAGATTATGTTGAAGAAGAAATTGACGAAAAATTTCTTGAAGATACAAAAGCAGAAAAAATGACACCTGAAAAGGCACAAAAAAAGATTAAATCACTTGCAAAAGATATTCAGGACTACACCGCAAGAGCAAAAACTCTTGAAGGTATTGCAAACACTTACAAAAGTGGAAGTTTAAATGCTTTAAAAACTGAATACAAAATCTTGATTAATAATCTTGCATCCAAAGATGAAATTAAAGATTTAAAAAAAGCAACAAAAGCACTTGAAGAAATTAATTCCGTTGAAGCAAAAATGCTTGCTTACTGCCGTGAATACAATGCTAAAAAACAAGGTATTGCAGATGCAGAAAAAGAAATTCAGGATTTAAAAAATCAAGGTTATCAATGTTCATTATTTGATGAAACAGAAGAAGTAAAAGAAGAAGCAGTGCAAAATAATCTTGCGGAAGAACCAACTTGTGTTTAATCGCAAAAATAAGGGGATATGTAATATGGCAGATATAATAAAATTTCGTATTGACGGAAAACCACAAGCAAAACAAAGTGTAAAATTCGCTAAAATTCAATGTAAAGATGGTAGAGAATTCATACATAAATATACACCTGAAGATATGGTTAGTTATGCAAACTGGGTAAAACAATGTTTTAGATTAAGTTATCCTGAGCACTTACCGAGTGAATTTTATAATAAACCTCTTGTTTGCAGAATAACCGTAAACTATGAAATTCCTAAAAGTATATCTGCCAAAAAACGAATAGAAATGTTAAAAGGCTATATTATACCAACAGTCAAACCTGATTGCGATAACATAAGCAAAAATATTTGTGATGCTTTAAATGGTATTGCATATCCTGATGATAAACAGATCGCAAAACTAATTGTAAAAAAGGTTTATAACACAGAACCTTACACAACAGTTGAAATTGCAGTGCTTTCAACACAACCGCAAGAACAAAATACAGCACAAACAAAACTATTTTTAAGCAAATAGCGGATTTCTGTACGGCATTTATTCCGGATAGCGAGGAAAAAGAGCCGACAGTGCATAGCACGTAGGCGAAACTTTCCGAGCGTGGAAGAAATCCAAGAGAAAGGATATTTTTATGGCCGGTTATAAACTTACATCAACAAGAGAAGATTATATGACACCACAACAAATTATAGACAGCATTTTATATTTTGAAGGTGTTGAAAAATTTGATCTTGATGTTTGTTGCAACGAAACTAATATACCTGCACATGAATATTACCGTGCTGAAGTTGATATTGAAACAGGACGAGTAACAAACATTATAAATGACGGTTTGTTACTCCCCTGGAAACAACTAAATTGGTGTAACCCACCATTTAGCAAATCAAACAAATGGATAAAGAAAGCATTAAAAGAACAAAATGAAGGTAAATCAACCTGGTTAATTCTTCCGTTCAGACCTGAATGTGCTTATTGGGATGATATTTTATGCCAACAAGGTCAATGGAATGGCAGAATTCTTGAAAATGACAGAATACATCTTGAATTATTAAGAAAAGGACTTTGTTTTGTAGATCCAATAACAAAAAGTTCTGCAGGAATATTTAAAAATCCATTGGCACTGCTCAAACTGAAAGGATATTGCTTATGAAAATTAATATTTATTCTTTAACAAAACGGCAATTACTTGAAGAAGAAGAAAAATTAAAAAATATGATAAAAAGTTATAAAATTTTTTTGATTAATCCAAATCTTTCAAACAAAACAAAAAAAACATTTGAATTGCGAATGAGAAACATGCAATTAGAATTATTTGAAGTTCAAGCAAGGTTAAAAACAGGTTAAAACTATGTATTACCACAAGACAAAACCAGGTGCAGCAGCAGAACAGCATTTGCGAGAATTCATTATAAAAGCATTCAGCAGTAAAGAAATCAAGCAAATAGAGCAAAATTATCTTCAATATAAAAAAGAACAATCAAAAGAAGCAAAAAAGGCTGCAAAAATAACCAAAAAGAATTTAAAAGATGCAAAAAAGGAACTTTTATCAATAAAACTTCCTAATCTAAATAAAATTTTGAAAGAAGAAAGTTTGGGCATAATGATAACAAATGATTTAACAGAAATAGAACAACAAATATACGATTTATTAATTGACGGTAACAGTTACGAAGAAGTGGCAAATGTTCTTCAAAGAAAAATAACCACTATAAAAACGCATGTTGCACACATTTTTGACAAAAAACAAGTTAATTCATTGTCACGCTTAATAGTCAAACATTATAAAGAAAAACTTTCACAATACGAAAACACTTCAAATTCAACAAACAATTTAGATTTTAATATCAGTTTACTAAATAAATTATTTTAAAAGGAGGATAAAATGTCAAAAACATTAACAGACTTAAACGAAAAACTATTTGGAATACTTGAGAAATTAACAGATGAAAATCTTGATCCGGAAGAAGTTGAAAAAACGATTAAGGTTGCAGATACTGCACAAAAAATTGGTGAAACAATAATAAAAAATTCAGAAGTTTCATTAAAAGCATTCATTATTCAAACAAAAATGAATTCAGGTTCAGCAAAAAAAGCAGATATGCCTGCAATGTTAACAACATCCGCAAAGGAAGAAGATGATGAAGATATTTAGTGAAGAAATGATTAAATTTATCAAAACGATTTATAAAAGTAAGTTTAATGATGAAATTGCTGCATTGGTGAA
The DNA here is from genome assembly GCA_964383455.1 of uncultured Muribaculaceae bacterium. Classification (GTDB taxonomy): domain Bacteria; phylum Cyanobacteriota; class Vampirovibrionia; order Gastranaerophilales; family Gastranaerophilaceae; genus UBA6984. The sequence goes on from CAYLHN010000023.1 coordinate 11,337, forward strand.
TGAAAAGTTTGGAACAGAAATAACAGCACTGAACATAAGGTATTTGAAGAAAAGATTAAAATTACACAGTGAAGTTAAAAATACAAATAAAGGTCGTTATCTTCTTTTTACGGAAGAAATTGCAGAGTTTATCAAAGAAAATGTAAAAGGCAAAACTAACAAAGATCTTACTGAATTAGTAAATAAAACCTTTAAAACGAATTATTCAATTCAGCAAATAGATACATTCAAAACTAATCATCATATAACAAGCGGAACAAAAGGTTATTTCCCAAAAGGGCACGTCAGTTGGAACAAAGGCAAAAAAATGCCGGCTGAAGTTTATGCAAAAGCAGCACCGACAATGTTTAAAAAAGGAAATATACCACACAATTACAGACCTGTTGGCAGTGAACGTATTACAAAAGATGGTTATATAGAAATTAAAGTTGCAGATCCAAACGAATGGAAATTAAAACATCGTTGGATATGGGAGCAAGAACACGGCGAAATACCAAAAGACCATATAATAATTTTCTTAAACCAAAATCGAGAAGATATAAGAATAGAAAATCTTGCGTGTATTTCTACTGCAGAAAACGGAATAATGAGTAAAAAAAAACTGCATACAAAAAATGCGGAAATAACAATGTCAGGTACTATCATTGCAAAATTAGGAATTGCAATAAAAAACAAGAAAAAACAGAAAAATGATTAATTGTTTATCACCAAGAGAATCAGAAATAGTAAATTCAATTTTAAAAGGTTTCACCTATAAAGAAATCGCATTGGAATTGAACATATCCGTATCGACTGTTGATAAACATTTAAGAAATATCTTTCGGAAATTAAACGTACAAAGCACAAAACAACTATTTTCAATATATTACAAGCAGTTAGAGGCTGAAAATTCAGAACTAAAAAAACAATTAACTAAGGAGCAGATTTATGAAAATTAAAATAATAAACATTATAACAAGTTTTCTTTTAGGGGTATTGATTACAGCCGGAATTATTTTAAGTTCCGAACAAAAAATAACACCGCAAAAAGAAAATGTTCAAAAAGACATTTCGATGATTCCTAAAGAACTTCCAAAAGATATTGATATGGGTGCAAGTTTACCCGAAAACTTATCAGAAATTATTTTATAGAACAGGGAGTGAACAATGGAAGAAATTAACAAATATTATTGGGGTTATCGCTTAAAAGATTGGTTAAAACAAAATAAACTAAACGAAAATCATATTAACAATTTAATTGATGATAATAAAAATGAAGAATTGAAAGATGTTCTATTTAGATTTTTAGATTGTTATGAAGAATTGAAAAGATATAAGCAATTACAAAAAGATTTTGAAGCTGAATATTACGAAAATCCAATAAAAGCAACTGAATATCAAAAACAAAAAATAAAATATTATACAGAAAAATATAATTTTTATGAAGAATATATTTTTGAATTATTAAGGGCGGTGTAACATGTGTGGAAAAGAAGAAAAAATAATAATAGATGAAGTTAATGTTGCAGGGTGCAGATATATTAATAAAGAATGTGCTAAAGATTTTAGCAATTGTGGACATATTTGTAAAGGCACAGAATGTAGGTACAAACGTTTTCATTATAAAGACAAGCAACTCAAGCGATTAGAGCAAGAAAGAGATAAATACAAACACGCACTTGAAGAAATAGAAGCAGAACTCAAAGATGATTTAACTTGTGAAAGTCGAGAATGTGGCTGTGATGATTATGGTGAGTGTTTAGAATGTTTGAAAGAAACAATTTTAAACATAATCACCGAAGCGATAGGAGAATAATAATGCAAGATAGATTTAATTATAGAATAGCATTACATCAAGATAAATACGAAGAATACGGACTTGAAAAATTTAAAAATCAAAGAATATTTGAGGTACGAACTTTAAATGTTGGTGTTGAAAATTCAACAGTTGAAATTATTGCAGAATATCCCAATGGCGATTGGGCTGTTCGTGAAATTGATGAAGAAGATGCTACATTAAAAGCAATGGTTAATTCTCAAAAATATGGTTACAGAGAAATATCTATAAAACTAAAGCGAACAGAAGGAGCCATAAAAAGAAGAATGCTTGACTTGAAAATGGAAAAACGACCGCCAAAAGCAGAAAATCATAACTTTTGGAAACAAAAAGAAATAGATATTGTCCGAGATTTATGGCTTAAAGGATATCAAACCTGCATAATTGCTGAATATATAAACAGGTCAGCATTATCAATTAATGGAATGTTAGAACGACATCAATACTTTGGTGATCCGCCAAGAAAAAATCAAACAAGGAGCAAACATGGACAAAACTAATGAATTAAGAAAAGCAACACAAGAAGCACTATGTACAGGCTGCGATAATTACAAACTTATCAATTTTTACGGATTCAGCCAAAAATCCTGTTATTGCGATATAGACCCTTTAAAATGCGTTATTGCACAAAAGAAAATGAAAAAAGGATTAGAAGAATGATACGTTGTAAACAAAAATACTGTAAACATTGCATAAAACCAGTTTTTGATTTAGGTGGTAATTTTGCTTGGGGATATTGTAAAGTGTCTAAATTTATCATTTTACAAAGTGATGGTCGAGCAACAATAAAATATGACATACAGCCATTATATTGTGATAGTTATTGCGAAAGACAAAGAGAAATTAACTATTAAAGGGGGTTATATGAAACTAAATAAAATAACAGAAACAGGATTTTATAAAGCCGTAAATGATGAAAAGCCTAATTTTATTTTTGAAGTCATTGAAAATACAGATGATAATTGGTTAAAAGACGAACCAAACGCAAAGTTATTAGTAGATGAATGGGGTTATGAATATACTGATACTGACGATAGACGACATTATGAAACTTTTGGAAACTTAATACAAGTTCAATATGCAGATGCAATAGAGGTTTGTAAAATGAGTGAAAATTTTATTGTTAGTGAAAAACCAGGCATTCATTTGATAGAAGATAAACCTACTTACAAAGAACAATATAAAAAACTAAATTTACAACTTTCATCTATAAAAGGCTTATTAACAACATGTCAAAAGCAACTTGAAAATGTTTTAAGAGATAATGCAAGACTTTATGCAAGAAATGCAAAACTAAGATCTTCAGTAAATTATTATAAAAGAGAGGCTTGGAGCAGTCAGAACGAGGCACTAACTCTCAGGGGTGAAATTTACCATAATAACTTGAATAATGAAGAATATATCCAAAAATTAATACAAGAACTTGAAATTTACAAACAATCTGAACAAGAGGCAAAAGAAATAATTGTAGAATTAAAATTCAAAAATAAAAAACTAAAAGACATCATTGAAAACAAATTTGAAGAAGAAAACATAACGGACACAGCAGTTACATATCTGAACGACCAAAACATTTATTTAGAAAAAGAAAATAAAAGATTAAAAGAAAAAAATAATATTCTAACAAGAGATTTTGATAAATGGACAAGATTAATTGAGGAAAACGAACAACTGAAAGAAAAAATTAAAAAATATTCTGCTATTAATGAGCAAGATACCAAAGATTATGCCGAGATAAAAAAGTGGTTGGAAGAAGAACAAGCCGACAATGACAAATTGCAACAAGCATATCAAAACGATCATTGTGATTTGTTAGCCTGCCGTTCTGCTCTTAAAAAAATCAGAGAAGTTACCAAAGGCTTAAAACAAACAAAAATACCATTTTGCGAAATAGAAGAAAAAATACAAAACATAATCAGCGAGGTGGAAAATGAACGAAATAACTAAATTATATGAAAATGCAGGAATAAAACCATTACCAACTTGTAATAATTGCAATATGCTAGATGAGTATTGGAGTAATGGAACTTATTGTAGCACCTGTAAATGCGATAAAGATAATGATGAATGTAATATAGCAAATTATATTTACCCCCCATTCACCGCAGAGAAACAGATATATATTATTAAATGGCTATCAGATAAAGATGACTATATTGGCATACATTATGACAAACATAAAGGTTTATTTAACATACAAACAAATTCAAGCGGTCTTTACGTTTGTAATGAATTTGAGCAAGCATTAGCTTCGAGGGTAAATTTTATATGGCAATCCCTAACAGAAGCAGAACAGAATGAGATAAGAAATATATTATAGGAGTTATCACAATGACAATAGAAGAAGAATTTTATAAATGTTTTGGGATTGAACCAAAAATTATAATACCAAATTGCATAAGATGTTGGTATGGAACTTGTGTATTATCCGAAAAACAATGCAAAAAAAAGAATAAACAAAAATGTAAAGACTTTAAAGGTAATGAAATAGAATATCAATATCCACCAATCAGCGACAAAATGTTACTTGAATTGATATGTATATTGAATAAACATTATTCTGAACACTATCAAATAGCAAGTATGATTGTAGGCAAAAATATTGAAGAAGTAAAAAAGTCTATTTTAAATGATTGTATAGAACAATGTAAACACAAAGATTTTAAACACCAAGTCCAATCATTATTTAAGGGAGTGGGAAATGAATAAATATATAGTTAAAAATTGTCCTTGTTTTAATAGCAAATACAATGAATGTAATTCAGAAAACAGGCAAAAAATATATTGTATGGATAATAATTGTTTAATCAGACAGATAATAAGTAGATGTAAAAATATAAAGAATTTACTTAATGGTTTTGATGATGATTATAATTTAGGCAGAATAACAACAGCACAAGGAATATTAGAGTTATTTGAAATTGCCGAGGCAGAACAATGACAATAGAAGAATTAATATGTGAATTACCATTTAGCATAAACAAAGAACACGAACTACAATGTTACTCTTGTGGTACAAAACATAAAGAAAATTGCAGATATGAATTAAAAGTAAGAATTCTGCCACATTATAAACAGGGTAAACCTGCATACAGATATTTGGCTTTTTACGAATGCAGCAAATTCTCAAATGGTGAAAATGAAAAATATATAGGTCGTGCTTGTGGTTTTGGACAAGCCACATTGGAAGAAGCAGTAAAAGAATTGAAAGGAATATTGAACGAAAAACAGGAGAATAATTATGCAAGATAGATTTAAGTATAGATTTTGGCATAAACCGACAAAAAAAATGGTTAATTGTTATGGTTTTAATCGTGATTTTGTTTTTGGTGATGTACTTGATGGAATTGGAACGGTATATAATCCAGCCAAATTTGAAGATTGTATTCTTATGCAAAGCACAGGTCTAAAAGACAAAAACTGTAAACTGATCTATGAGGGTGATATAATTGAAGTTCAATATTTAGGTGGGCAAATACCTTTATTTAAAAACGAGTATTCAACACAACCGGAAAGAGAAATATTTGAAATATTCTGTCATCCGGAATGGTTAAAGTTTTATGCCAAAAATGACAATTATCGAAAGACGTGTGAAATACATTCTTTGGATTTAGAAAGAATAATAGTAAACGACTATAACAAAAGTTATGAAGTAATCGGAAACATATACGAAAACGCAGAACTATTAGAGGAGTAATTATGCTAACATTTAATTTAAAAAAAGAATGGTTTGAGAAAATAAAATCAGGTGAGAAAACACACGAATTTAGAATTGTAAAAGATTTTTGGACAGATAGATTTGTCAAAGAATTTTTTAAAGTTGATAAAAAGAAAAATTCTTATGATTTTGAGATATACAAGCAAGGTATGATTATCTTTTTGCAAAATGAAAACGGTCATTATAATGAACCTTTATTGTGCTTTATGAATGGAATGGAAAAGGAAGAAAAAAGACCTAGACTATACGCAAAAATGAAATCAATAAGAATAATTAACGGACTTCAAACAGATTTAAAAATAAATAAACCAGTTTATGATATAGAATTTGAACTAATGGAGGTTTAATATGATATTAAAGTATGTAAAATGTAATCATTGCGGAAGTGCCTGGCATGTTAAATTAGATGATAATCTTGAAAAATTTGAAGGTGATGAAAATGAATTCCTGCAAAATGAATGCCTGAAACTTCAAAAAAGATTAGACAAGTTGCAATATAAACACGACTTCGAAGATTTATCAAGCGGACAACTTGAAGATGTTAATATGAAAATATCAGCACTTACAAAAATTAAAGATATTTTAGAAAGATGTATTTAATCTTATTTGTTACGCATTTCCTTTAATAATGCTCTAACTGCAATTAATTCTTCTTCTGATAATTTGAAACAGTAAGGTTTTTTGGTGTTTTCTTTAGTAGTGCCTTTTGGTCTACCTGCACCTGCCCTTTTACCACCTCTGCCTGATAATGTTTTGGTTGATTCATCTGTCATGTCTGCTCCTTTCCAAGAGGGTTGAAATATTTTAAAAATCGGTTATAATGATAAAGGATATCTGAGGGGATTTCTCCCCCCAGACTTGGACTTAATTGTCTTGATTACCGAAGACTATCAAAAGTATTAGTAGTGCTTGAAGTTCTTCGGTTTTCAAGTCTTTTAAGTCTATCCTGACCGAAATTTTCATATTTCAATCCTCCGACTTATGCAAGTTACTCACGTTTCGCTTGCTCTACTCTTCTATTATAGCATATTTTAGATTTTTAATCAATACTTTTAATCTATAATGTAACAATAATGTTACATATCAAAAATTATGAGTTTTCGTAATTGAAAAACACTAAAAAAAGTTGCATAATTTAAAATGGATTTTTCCAAAAGCAGTTGTTTGAGTAATTCCTTAATGGTTGATGTAATAGCATCGTAATTGAAAGAAGTCGCTGTTTTAGTGTAGCACCGCTGTGTCTAAAAGG
>CAYLHN010000024.1:0-17421 GCA_964383455.1 uncultured Muribaculaceae bacterium
ATTCACTATTCACAGAAAAACTTAGTAACTTAGTGCCTCAGTGCCTTAGAGCCTTCACTTTAGCTGAGACTTTAATCGTAATTGGAATTATTGGCGTTGTAGCAGCATTGACACTTCCAAACTTAAACCATGCAACAGGCGACAAAGAAAAAGTAACCAGAGTTAAGAAAATATATTCAGCACTAACAGATGCATTTGATAGAGCTCAGGTAATATACGGCGATGCTGATACTTGGTTTAATGATTTAGACTGTGATGGTGCTGACTTTGCTGCTTGTAACCAACGTTTTGCAAAACGAGTAACTGAGTTTATGAAAGTTTCTAAAGAGTGCGGATTTAGTGAAGGTTGTTGGTCCTCAGCTCCGTTTACATACTTGGACGGAACAACCGAAGATTCTTCTCATTTGTCACATATGAAACTTCATTACTATATGGTTAATTTGTCTGATGGAGTCTCTTTAGGGTTTACATTAGGTTCAAGTCGTCCACAAATAAAAGTCGATATTGATGGACCAAGCAAAGGTAAAACACAACAAGGTAGTGATATTTTTGATTTTACAATATACATTGGCAATGAATCTAACTTACCTGTAAATCAATTATTTCCTAGTAGAGGTATTCAAAACAGCCCTTCAAGTTGGAATGATACATCTGATAACGCCACTCTTTGGGTTGTTGAAAATGGTAATTTGGATTACCTTAAATGTATTGATGAGCTTGATTGGGATACACAAACAAGTTGTAAATAGCTTTGTACCCTCTCCCAGCGGGAGAGGGTATTTTTTCAACTTAAAAGCTTGCTTGAAAGTTAGAAAAAAGGGTGAGGGGTCGGTACTTTCAATAAATAAAACTGTCATCCCCTCACCAAAATTTGTAATGCTCACAATGTTCGCAAAAAAAATGTTCCTCTCCAGCAGGTAGAGGAACATTTAAATAATTCCCAAGTCTTGCGGTGATGGCTGGGTTGAAAAAGGGAAACACAGACAAGTTGTAAATAGTCGTAATATTTTAATTAATTTATAAATCCATATTATAATCAGCAACATTTAACATAATTATCTATTGATAAAAATTGATAATTGATGTTAAATATTGCTATGAATAAAAAACACATTATTATAGCTTTTATATTACTCGGAGCGTTGCTCGTATTTAACAATATTCTCCACGATATCTATGTCAAAATGGTGTCGACTCAAACAAGTGTGAGAACTTCTTTAAATACGGAACAATTGCCTCCGCAAAAATTGTTCGACAGAACATGGAAAATAGTTAAAAAATCTTACTTTGATACAGATATGAACGAGCAGGATTGGAATCGTTGGAAAGCTCACTATCAAGGTAAAATTAAAACAGAAGAAGATGCTTATGTTGCGATAAACACAATGCTTGCAAGTTTAGACGACCCGTATTCAAAATTTATGTCTAAAAAAGAATTTACGGAATTAAATTCTTCTATTGCATCAAAAATTACAGGTATTGGTGTAAATATTTTCTCAAATGCAGGGAAAATAATGATTTTAAACGTAATTGACGGAACTCCGGCAAGTGCGGCAGATTTAAAAAGCGGTGATATAATTTATGCCGTTGATAAAAAAGAGGTCAGCGGAATGACAATTTCAGATGTTGCAGCTCTCGTTAGAGGCCCTGAAAATAGTACTGTTGAGCTTACTCTGTTACGGAACGATAAAAAAATAAATAAAACGATAAAAAGAAAAGAAATTAAAATAAAAACTGTAAAAAGCTCAGTTGATAAAAATATAGGTTATATTCAAATTCTTAGCTTTATTGGTTCAACAACATCAAATGAATTCGTTGAAGCACTCGAAAAAACGGATAAAACAGATGGTTTAATAATAGATTTAAGAGGTAATCCGGGCGGATTACTGCCAAATGCCGTATTTATAGCAAATTTATTTATTCCCGAAGGAAAAATTGTAAGCGTTGTCGGCAGAAACGGCTACAAACAGGATTTGAATGCGCAAAAAACTAATTTTACAATAGATAAACCTCTCGTTGTCCTTGTTGACCACTCAAGCGCAAGTGCAAGTGAAATCCTTTCAGGTGCTCTAAAAGATTACAACAAAGCAAAACTCGTAGGTACAACAACGTACGGAAAAGGTATGGTGCAGGAAGTGTTGCCTTTACCTAACGAAACAGGGCTTAATCTGACAATTGCAAAATATTTGACACCAAGCGGCACAGATATCAATAAAAAAGGGATTGAACCGGATGTAAATGTTGAACTGACTCTTGATGATTTAAAACAAAATAAGGATTCGCAACTTATTACAGCAAAAAAAGTACTTAATGATATGATTAAAAGTCAGTAGGTGATAATAAAAAATAAAAGGTAAAAAGGCGCGGGATTTGCCCGCGCCTTTTTGTAAAATTATATATTTTGTAAAATAAAAAGTCTTACACGAATGCAAGACTCAAAAAATATACATTTACCCCACACAATTTATAGCATGAAATAATTTTTCAGTCAAACCGACTTAGCCTAATTTGGTGATTAATGTAACAAATTTGTTACAAACCGTCAACAAAAATTTTTCATCGTTTTGTATGATTGTGTATTCTGTATTCATATTATAATATGTATTTGTATAAATAAGTAAGTAGTGAGGTTCCAACATGTCAATTGATGACGCATTAGTTATGATTTTAGCCGGCGGAGAAGGTAAAAGATTACATCCGCTTACAAAAGACCGTGCAAAACCTGCGGTTCCGTTTGGAGGAAGATACAGAATTATCGATTTTGTGTTGAACAATTTTATTAATTCAGGTTTTTATAAAATTAAAGTCTTAACACAATATAAATCAGATTCCCTAAATCAGCATATTTCCAGAGGATACGCACTGTCTCCATTTTTAGATCAATATGTAGATTTAGTTCCGGCTCAAATGAGAACCGGCGGTGATTGGTACAGAGGAACTGCTGATGCTGTATTTCAAAATGTTTTACATATTATAGATGCTGATCCTACATATGTTTGTGTATTCGGCGGCGATCATGTTTATAAAATGGATGTTTCTCAAATGCTTGATTATCATAAGCAAAAGAAAGCAGATTTAACCATTGCTGCTATTCCTATTCCTATTGAAGAAGCTTCCGAATTTGGTATTATGGAAGTTGATGAAAATTGGAAATTAACAAACTTTGTCGAAAAACCAAAAACTAAACCAAAATCTTTACCGGGTAATCCAAATATGTGCTTGGCATCTATGGGAAATTACATTTTTGGTAAAGATGTTTTGATGGATGCTCTATATAGAGACAATAAAATGGAAGATTCAAGCCATGACTTTGGTAAGAACGTAATTCCTATGTTGTTAAACGAAGGAAAACCTGTATATGTTTATAACTTTAAAGAAAATACTTTCCCTGGGGTAACAGATGCTGAACGCGGTTACTGGAAGGATGTCGGAAATGTTGATGCATACTGGCAGGCTAATATGGATTTATTGGATTCTTGTCCTGAATTAAACTTGTATGCAAAAGAATGGCCTTTAAGAACATTTAATTACAATTATCCTCCTGCTAAATTTATTTGGCAAGAAGGGGATCGTGTTGGTATGGCAACAAATTCAATGGTATCCGAAGGATGTATTATTTCAGGCGGCGGATTGTCAAGATGCGTTCTTTCTCCAAAAGTAAGAATTAATTCTTATTCATCAGTTACAGAAAGTATTTTGATGGAAAATGTTAATATTGGCCGTCACTGTGAAATAAGACGTGCAATTATTGATAAAAATGTTCAAGTTCCGCCGTATACAAAAATCGGATTCGATAAAGAAATAGATTTGCAAAAAGGATTCTATGTATCACCAAACGGTATTACAGTAGTTCCAAAAGGCGCTATTTTATAAATTAATTTGCTTTAAAAAAAAACTCCTTTGTGCTAAAATTTGTACAAAGGAGTTTTTTATGAATAAAAAGAAGAAGATTATAATTATATCGTCCATTATTATAGGAATTTTAATTTTATTGTTGTTGTTATCATTGGCAGCAAAATTAATTATTGATAAACAAAATTCAAAAGCTCTCGGTGCCAGATATTTTGTACAAAATAAAGTTCTGACGTCGCTATCTCAGGCTGACAAAGTTGATAATACAAAACCTACTGTTGTGCTTTTCCACGCACCATATTGCAGAACTTGTCATCAATTTATGCCGTTTTTTAATCAATTATCAAAAGATTATGCAAAAGATTATAATTTTATGGCATTGAATATACAAGAACCTGAAAATTACCCGCTTGTGATTGGTAATGTCGGCGGAATTCCATCCTTGTATATTTTTGATACAGAAATTGGAAATAAAGTACACATTTCAATTTCTGCAATAAGAAGTTATGCTGAATTAACGGAAGAGCTTGACAGATATAAAAGAATACGTTCTTTTATTGATTTAGATAAGGCAAAAGCAGAACACCAAAGTTTAATGGCAAAAAATGAAAAAATTCTTCAACAGGAAGTGGAAAAGTAATATGAAAAATTTAGTATTAATAGTATTTTTGATGATGTTAACTGTAAGTTCGGTAAATGCGGCAAATTATATGTCTTGTGAAGATGCAGTGCAGGAAGGGAAACCTTTTGTTGTGTATTTACATTCAAACACTTGTCCGGCATGTAAACATTTTACGCCCGTTTTTAATCAAATGATGAGTAGAACTTCTTATAATGTAGTAGATGTAAATTACAGTGAACAACTTGACGAAAACAAATGTTCTACTCTGCAAACAAAAACAATACCGGCAGTATTTGTTGTGAATCCTGAACAACAAACAAGTGCAAAAATAAAATATGAAACTTATTTTGATAGTATTTTATTTTCTAAGACTTTGACAAATTTAATGGGTGAATAGGTATCAAATTAATTTTGATATACAAATTTTTATGAAGATAAATTATTATAATGCTTCATATATTTTTTTGTTTGAAATTGTACCAAAATTTTGCATAGTATTTTGAAGAAGTTTAATTGGTGATTGTTCGGATTTTTTTATTAATTTACAATTTTTAAAACCTGTATATCCGTCTTTTGCATTTGCTATGTATGAATTAGTAACAACTTTATATATTTTTGAATCATCTATTTTTGAGTCTTTGAGATAATATTGCAAATATCTGCGGTTAGTTTGCTGTCCGTGTTTTAAAATTTCTTTTAAATCTTTACCTTGGACTTCAACAAGTACAATATCATTATCAAAAGGTAATATTTCCAGTAAATCGGCATATGTAATATTTCCGTTTAAGTTTTTGTTAATTCTTATTGAGCCTGAATTTGTTATTATTGCATCATAATTGTCAAATTCTTGTGCCATCGAAATCAGAACTAATCTGCCTAAGTTTGTTTGGTTATGCTCAATTGTTGTCTGGTCGCCGATGAGAGTATCTTTTGTGTTTGCTATTATTTTATTAGTTGTTTTTCTTGCGTGGTTGTCTATTTTTTCAACTTTTTTACTAATTTTTTCGTTTTCCTTAATATCAGGAGTTATGTTTATATATGAATAGTTTTTTAATTTTTCATCAAAGTCAACTATTCCTATTCTCATTCCAAATTCGCCATCGTGAATAATAGGAACGTTTCCTACATATTCCGGCTGCTCAAAAAAATAGTGATTATGCCCGCCCAAAATTAAATCTATCTGTGGAATTTCTTTTGCAATTTTTCTGTCTTCATTTATTCCGCAGTGAGATAAAATTATTAATTTATCATAGTCTACATTTTTAATTATATTTTTAATTTCGTATGATGCATCAGTTACAGTTACGTAGTTTGTGTTAGATAGTTTTGCAAGTTCGGAAGTTGTTACACCGATAATCAAAAATTTTTCGTCATCAATTTCTTTTACAATATATGGTTTTATGGCTTTTTTCATATATTTATCTTTAAAATGTACATTAGCTGCTAAAAATTGTGTTTTTGAATTTTTAATAAGTCTTTTTAAAACTTTTTCTCCATTATCAAATTCGTGATTGCCTAATGCTATTGCGTCATACTTTATTTCAGGCATAAGTTTTGATTCCGCATTTCCGTAGTCAATTCTGTAATAAAGTGAACCTTGAAAACAATCTCCGCTGTCAAAAATTAGAACATTGTTGTTATTTTTTTTGTAATCATTGATAAATTGAACACGTCTGGCTAATCCGCCTTGATTAGGTATATCTTTATAAGTTATGGGTGCAATCCTGCCATGAACATCGCTTGTGTGTAGAATTTTTACGTCTGCTGCAAAAGCTATATTACCAATTATTAAACAAAGAAGTAAAATTAATTTTTTCATCAATCTTTCTCCAAATAAACAAATTTTTTCCTAATTTTCCATTGAAACAATGATAATATAAGTATAATTCCAAATAAAACATAAGCAAGAGCGCTTGCTTTTCCTATGTTAAAATATTCGAATGCATTTTTATAAATAGAATATACAAGAACATTTGTGCTGTCTAAAGGCCCGCCCTGAGTCATAACATATATTAAATCGAAAACTTGAAACGAACTTATTGCGGTTATTATTACTACAAAGAAAATTGTTGGTGAGAGCATTGGAATTGTTATATACCAAAATGATTCTATTTCGTTAGCTCCGTCAATTTTTGACGCTTCTGTTACGTCACTGCTGAGGGTGCTCATACCCGATAAAAATATTACCATATTGTATCCTATTAATTTCCAAACAGAAACAATAATTAAAGCAGGCATTGCAAAGTTTGTATCATAAAGCCAATTTATATGAAGATTTAAAAATTTATTTAATATTCCGATATTAGGGTCAAAAATCCACTCCCAAACTATACCAATTACAATCATTGGCGTGATAAACGGTAAAAAATAAGCGGTTTTGAAAAATTCCGAGCCTCTTATTTTGTTATTTAGTATATAAGCAAGTATGAGGGGAATTAATACTCCAAATATTGTTGTTGATGTTGCATAAATAAACGTATTTACCAGTATTTTTGTAAACGCTTGTTCCGTAAAAACAGATTTGTAATTTTCTAATCCGGCAAACTCTATAGGATTTAGCAAATCCCATTTTGTGAAACTTAAACCAAACGAACAAAAAATTGGAATAATTATAAAAACAAATGTTCCGACAAGTGCAGGTAACACAAATAAGTAACCCGCAGCCTCCTGATTGTTTGCAAACTTTGACAAAAATTTCTTCATAGTTTATGATTGATAAATTTTTATGATAACATTATATATGAAAAACGGAGGCATGTGTATGTTAACAAAATGGGATAGCGCATTTGGCAAAAATGATATAAGAGGTATTTATGGAGAAGATGTAACTGAAGAATTATATTTCTTTGTAGGTAAAGCTTATGTCAGATATGTTTCAAAACTTGCTGAAAAACAACCAAAAGACTTATGGATTACGGTCTGTCGTGATGCAAGAAATCATTCTCCGGCATTGGTAAAATCTTTGATTGGCGGAGTTACTTCCGCAGGTGCAAACATTGTAGATTTAGGTCTTGCACCAACTCCTATCGGTTATTATTCAGATGTTGTAGGAGTAAATTCAACCGTAACTGATGGTAATGATATTGATGGAGCTTTAATTGTAACTGCAAGTCATAATCCAAGTCAATATAACGGCTTAAAAATGACTTATAATGGTCAAATTTTGGGTGAACAAGCTATTCAAGAATTGCTTAAAATAGTTGCTGAAGTTAGCAAAGAATCTTTATTATCCCATACTTTCGGTAAAAAAGAAGAATATGATTTAATTCCTGATTATATTAATGTAATGAAATTAAACTTTGGAAGAATCGGAGAAGGTGTAAAAATTGTTGTGGATAGTGCAAATGGTACAGGAGGTGTTGTTGCGCCGTCTTTGTATCGTTCTTTAGGATGTGAGGTTGTAGAACTTTATTCAAATCCTGATGGTAAATTCCCTAACCACCATCCAAATCCAAGTGATGAAAAAACTTTAAATGATATAAAAAAGGCAGTAGTAGAAAATAATGCAGATTTTGGTATAGCTTTTGATGGAGATAGTGACAGAATAGGTGTTATAGATTCAAAAGGAAATTCGATGACGGGGGATAAGCTTTTACTTATTTATGCGTTAGATGTTATCGAAAAGTATAAAAATTCCGGCGTAGAGCCTGTCGTTGTTTCTGAGGTTAAATGCTCGCAAGTTTTATTTGATACAATTAATAGCTCAGGTGCAAAAGCTATCATGTGTAAAACAGGACACGGCTTTATTAAAGCAAAAATGAAAGAAACTAATGCAGTATTAGCAGGTGAGATGAGCGGGCATACTTTCTTTAAAGACAGATATTACGGTTTTGATGATGCAGTTTATGCAGGATGCAGGATGATTGAAATTGTTGCAAATCACAAAAAAACAAATCCGTCCTTTAAAGTGGAAGACTTATTAGAACCGTTTAATAAAATATATTCTTCACAAGAAGTTCGTCTGGCATGTCCTAACGAATATAAAAAAACAGTTCTTTCTGAATTTGAAAAATATGTTAATGAAAATCCTGATATGTTTGGTGCAAAAATAAAGGATATTATTACGATTGATGGTATGAGAATTGTGTTTGACGGCGGATTTGCGTTAGTTCGTCAAAGTAATACCGAACCTGTATTTACTTTACGATTTGAAGCTAAGACAAAAGCAGAATGTGAACGCTTCGAAAATGCCATGGTATCTGAGATTGAACAACTTGTTAAGAATTGTAACAACATGGTAAAATAGATTATCGAAAAAAGTCAATTTTTTAGTCTAAAAATACTTTATATAAATACGAGAGATATTAGAGGATTTTTAGATGTCAAACGATTTTACTTCAAACTACAATTACAATCCTAGTTTTACAGGTTATACATATTCTCCATATGATATTGATAATTTGGCAAAATATGCTACAGGTGTTGCTATCACAAATAAAGACCGTATAACAGCAGGTGATTTGGCAGCAAGTGGTGCTTCAAATTTAGCTATTCAAGGTATTTCATGGTTAAAAGACAACAAAGGTCACTACAGAGAAGCAATGGCTTCATCTGCAGCTGCAGCTCAAAATATGCACAATATATACAAATCAGGTGATACTTTTATTAAAGGTGTATCTTCTGTAGCAAATGCATCTCAAGCTGCTCAGTTGTTAGGAGCTTTGCCGGATGCTAAAAAATTAGCAACTATGTCTCAAGGCACACAAAATCTTTATGCTCAAGCGAAACTTGCAGCTGAAACATTATCTCAAACAGGTTCTTCACATGCTGCAGCAACTGCAAATCAATTACTTTGCCAAGCAAATGCAGCAGCAGCAAAAGAAGCAGCTTCTGCAACTGCAACAGGTTTCTGGGGAAAATTAAAAAATGTATTTGGTATAAACAAAGCAAGTGCAGCAATTAATACAGCAGCTGCAAAAAGTACAATAGGAAGTGCATGCCTTAATGAATTTAAAGCACAAGGCGGCCCTGTAATGTTAGTTTTAGAAGGTACAACAGAAGCTATTACTAACGTAATTCCTACATTTAAACAACTTGGTGCAAAATCAGGTATGAAACAAATCGGAAAATCAACAGTTAAAACTTGTGCATCAGTTGGCGGCTGGGTTGCAGGTGCAGCTATCGGTACAAAAATAGGCGCAGCTATCGGTTCTATTATTCCTGGTGCAGGTACTGCAGTTGGTGCAGCAGCAGGTGCAATAATTGGTTCTCTATGCTCATTAATCGGTGGTACACTAGGCAGCAGATTAGCTAAAAAAGGCGCTGAAAAAATTGTTGGTAAAGACGAATTAGTTCTTGCTCAAGAAAAACAAGCTAAAGAATTAGCTGAACAAGCAAAAACAAATGGCGCTGTTTTAAATCAAGTAGTTGGTGCTGCAGCTGACAGATTAAATGCAGAAGGTGTTACGAGCGAAGATGCTCAAATTGCATTTAACAGTTTAAACGCAGTATCATCTCAACAAGCTCAAACAACAACAGGTACAACAAATCCGTTTATGAATATGAATACATCATTTACTGCAAACCCTGTAGAACTTGATGCATACTCTAGAATGTATGGTTTGTCTTAATAAAAATTTTGTAATAACTGAAACAGGCGATTACTTAAGTAATCGCCTGTTTTTTTGTAAAGTCCCCTAATCTAATAGCTGTTCATTAAAGTGATGAAACATGGTAATCACGTTCAATTGTAGTTTGTGATGTTTCCAATGCTGCATCAAGTGTTTTTTCAATAAAACATTTAATGCTTTCAATATCTTTTTTCAAATTAATGAAGTTTAAAGTTTTTTGTTCTTCTAAAGCCTTTTGAAATTTTTCGTAATTCATTTTTCTCATAACACATACTCCTTATATTACATATCTCTCACATTATATATATCGGAGTAAGTAACATGAAACTTTAGGATATTAATCTATTTTTGTTACAAAAGTTAACAAAAAGATTTAAATGTGGTTATATTTGAATAAATAGTTTTTTGTTATTTCGAAAAATATAATAAGCCTTATCTTTACAGAACATATTTATTTGGTAAAATGTTTTTGTATCACAAATAAAAGAAAGGATTTTACAATGAAATTTGTATGCACAGTTTGCGGTTATACTGAAGAAGGAGATCACGCTCCTGAAAAATGTCCTGTTTGCAGCGCATCAAGCGATAAATTCAAACAAGTAGACGAAGGTAATAAAACTTATGCTACCGAACATGTTGTTGGCGTAGCTAAAGGTGTTGACGAAGAAATTTTAAAAGGTCTTAGAGATAACTTTAACGGCGAATGCTGTGAAGTAGGTATGTATCTTGCAATGTCAAGACAAGCTGAAAGAGAAGGTTATCCTGAAATAGCTGATGCATACAAAAGATATGCTTTTGAAGAAGCTGAACATGCAGCTAAATTTGCAGAATTGTTAGGTGAAGTTGTTACAGATTCAACAAAGAAAAATGTACAAATGAGAGCAGAAGCTGAATTTGGTGCTTGTGACGGTAAAATGCAATTAGCTAAAAAAGCTAAAGAATTAGGCTTAGATGCAATTCACGATACTGTTCATGAAATGGCTAAAGATGAAGCACGTCATGGAAAAGGCTTTGATGGTATTTTAAAAAGATATTTTTCATAAGCAAAGATGTTAAATAAAAAGTCTGCGATGCATACATCATCGCAGACTTTTATTTTTGTTTTATTTTATTAATTAATCTTTAAGCCTTCAATATTTAATTCTTGTTGTTCAAGGAATGTAATACGCTCAAAATCTTCTAATTTCATTGGTCTTGCATATAAGAAACCTTGTGCAATATCGCATTCTGAATCTGTTAAGAACTGAGCTTGGTCAACTGTTTCAATACCTTCAGCTACAGTTTTTAGTGATAAATTTTTTGCCATAGACAGAACGTGTTTTACAACAATTTTACCACGCTCATCTGTAGTTGTTGAATTGATGAATCCTCTATCAAGTTTTAGAATATCGCAAGGTATTTGACGAAGCATATTCAATGATGAATATCCTGAGCCGAAATCGTCCATTGCAATACTAAATCCATTTTCTCTAAGTTCGGTTACAATATCCAAGAATTTATCAAAATCTTCAAAGCCTGCTGATTCCGTCAATTCAAGTTCTAATAATTCAGACGGAATTTTATATTTTGCAATTAAATCTTTTAAATCATCAATAAAAAATTCGTTGCTTAAATGAAGTCTTGAAACATTTACCGATATTGGTACCGGTGTAAAGCCTCTGTCTATCCAGCTTCTAATAGCTTTACATGCTTGTTCCCACATGTATCTGTCAACATTTAAAACGAAACCGTTTTTTTCAAAAAGAGGGATAAAATCATTAGGACTTATGAAACCTCGTACAGGATGAATCCATCTTACAAGAGCTTCCGAGCCTACAACTTTAAGGGTTTTCATATTGTATTTAGGTTGTAAATACATTACAAACTGACCTTCAGTTAGAGCTGTATGCATTTCATCTTCAATATTTTTTTCAGTAAGAAGTTGTTTTCTTAAGTTATCATCATAATATGATATATACTTATTAACATCATCTGCAATTGTTCTTTTTGCAAGTCCTACGCGGTCACACATAATATAAATAGGTACAGTAACATCATTTATTAAGTAAACCCCGAACAGAGGAACTAATTTTGCAACAACTTTATTAGGTGTTTTCTTAAGTAAATGCATTTTTTCTGTATTATAATCATCAATACTTTGATGGATTTTATCTACAACTGCATTTATGTCGGATTCTGAATTATATTTCATAATATATATGTATGTTGCAGCGTAAGATCTTGCCAATAAAGAATTTTCAGGTAAATGTTTTTTGATGATTTGATATACATCTTTTAATATTACATTTGCCATGTCAAAACCGTATAATTCATTTATAACTTTGAATTTAGCGATATCCATTAAAACTAAAGCATATTTGTCAGTGGAAGAAACATTTTGCAGAACTTTTTGAGCTTCGATTATAAATTTAGCTTTGTTGTATCCTCCTGTTACTTCATCATAGAATGCTATTTGCATCATTTTATCATAAGATTCTTTTTGAATAACTTCAACACGTTTCAAAATTAAGAAAAGAAGACAATTTATTGCGAGCATTATTCCTATTGTAAATAAAATCATCTGAGCAACATTTAATACTAACACTTTTGCAGGAATAAATAAAAGTATCAACCAGTTGTTAAATGTCACAGGTGTGTATGCTGCCAGCCAAATTTGGTTATCCATATAGGTCCAGAATATGCCTGTATGCATGTTTTTAATTTTATTTTTTAAGGACTCTTTTCTTATAGATATAAATGTTTCAGGTTGGTCAAAGAAGTTTTGTAAATCCATAATAGAGGGATTATCCGCGCGTAAAACATATTCTCCGTCATTTTTGATGATATGGCTGAATGCAGTATTATTAAATGTATTGATGTCTAATATACTTTTGAAAATGTCAGCACGAGCTTGAGCAGAGAATACTGCGGTTACGTTATTTTTTGTTTTTATAGGAACTGCATAAATATTTCTATATTTTTTTTCGTTTCCTGATGAAACTAAAACTCTGTTGAAACAAGCTTTACCTGATAAAGCTTCAGAAAAGCAAGGTGCTTTTCTTTCATTAGTTGTTCCTGCTCTGAGTCCTTTATCTCTTTCGACCGTATAAGCAGTACCATCTTTTTTTATAAAAGAAAATGCATTAAATACAGCTTCTCTTCCTCCTGTTTTTAGGAAAGAATTAAGCTCAGCGGGTTTAAAACTATTAATACTATCGCCGATAGAGCTTGAAATCATCTCTAAAATTTGTATATCTCCAGCAATTCTGTTATATACGTTAAATGCAAGTTGTTGCGATACTTCACTTGCAATTTTTTCAGAAGATTTGATTTGAGTTGACATCAAATGAAATAATGTAAATACGCCGATAACAACCAAAACAAAAATTGTTGCTATAAAAATAGATATTAACCTATCTTTAGTTCCAGAACTTTTTTTATCCATAATTAAACCTTAACTAATACCATTTACTACCATTATATTATAAAAAATAAAATTAGTCTTAATTTCAGAAAAAATAAAAACTGTTACAATTGAAATAAACCCAATATATTATTAACAGTTAATTTTATATTTGGCCAGGATATATTTAATTTCAATTTTAAGTTTTTTGTAAATTTTAAGTTTTTTATATGATAATTTTATTTGATATTGAAAAATAAAAAAAATGCTATATAATTATATTGTGATTTAGTTGATGGAGATGATTATGATTCAAGAATTTAAAAATTTATTTAATTACAAAAAAGCGTTTACACTTGCAGAAACATTGGTTGTAATCGGTATAATCGGTGTTGTTGCAGCTTTAACTCTGCCAAATTTGAATAAGTCAACCGGTAATCAAGAGAAACTTACAAGAATAAAAAAGGCTTATTCTTCTTTAGTCGAAGCTCACAGAAGACTTGTTGTTGATTATAAAATACCTTCAAAATGGTCAAATGACTGTAAAGAAGATATGAATTACTGCTGGATGCAAAGAATAGGTAATTATTTGAAAATTTCATCAAAATGCGACGACCGTCAAGGGGATGATTGCTCAAGATTGTCTTCAGGAGATGAATGGGCGTATGACGGTATAATATATCAAATGCCGGATGGCATGACTTTGGCATCATACGGAAGCATGGCTATGACAGGATACCCAATTCCTAACTGCACACAAGTAGACATGATTAGCCAATACTTTGATGTTACTGATTTATGTATAGGTATTCTTGTTGATTTAGACGGTCCTCAAAAAGGTAAAAATAAGTTGGATGACGATATTTTCTTCTTCGCACTTTCCAATAAAAATGGTATTACGGCAATGAAATTTGGTCACAGCAACCAAGAAGCAACAATGGGATGTGCAAATGGAAGTATGTTATCCGCTCAAGTAGGCATGGATCCTTCAGCTATGGTTTGTGCATGGTGGCCATTAGAAATTGGTAATTTTGACATATTTAACACTAAAAACGGATACTGTTTAGATAATCCTTCAATTATGCTGGATGGTGTTAATCATACCACTTGCCACTAGTTTTAGTTAATATTTTTGTAAAAACTTAGCAACTTTACTTGACTTAATCAGATAGTTTCGTTGTATTATATTAATATGATACTGATTTAGGAGGAATTATGATTACAGATAAAGTAAATGCGGCTAATGATGTTAAAAACTTAGAATTTGGCGAGTTGAATTGCTTAGCAAATGAAGTTCGCGAACTAATTATTAAAAAGGTAAATACAACAGGCGGACACATGGGGCCTAATTTAGGATTTATTGAAGCTACGATTGCTTTGCACTATGTATTTAATTCTCCTGTCGATAAATTTGTTTTTGATGTTTCTCATCAATGTTACGCTCACAAGATTTTAACCGGAAGAAAAGAAGGTTTTACAAAGCCTGAATTGTACGAAAAATATACAGGTTATACAGCACCCGAAGAAAGTGAACATGATTTATTTAAGATTGGTCATACTTCAACTTCCGTAAGCTTGGCAACAGGTGTTGCAAAAGCCAGAGATTTGAAGGGTGAAAATTATAATGTTGTTGCAATTATTGGTGACGGTTCTCTTTCAGGCGGCGAAGCTTTGGAAGGTTTGGACAATGCCGCTGCACTCGGAAGTAACATTATTATAGTTGTTAATGATAATGAAATGTCTATTGCCGAAAATCATGGCGGTCTATACGGCAATTTGGCAGAATTAAGAAAAACAAACGGCAAAGCAGAATGTAATTTGTTTAAAGCTTTAGGGTTTGATTATTTATATGTAGAAAACGGTAATAATATTGAGGATTTGATTAGTGCATTTAAACAAGTAAAAGATGTTAATCATCCTGTTGTTGTGCATATTCACACTTTAAAGGGACACGGACTTGAAGTTGCGGAACAAAATAAAGAAGCTTTTCACTGGATTATGCCGGGAACCTTGGATAAAAAAGATGATGAACCTGTTTTAGCGGGTGAAAGTTATACTTCACTAACAAAAGATTTTATTTTAAATAAAGTAAAAGAAAACAAAACAACATGTGTTATTAATGCAGGTACTCCGGGGGTATTTGGTTTCGATAAAAATTACCGTGATATGTTGGGAAAAAATTACGTTGATGTAGGGATTGCAGAAGAACATGCCGTTGCATTTTCATCCGCTATGGCAAAACAAGGTGCTAAACCGATTTTCTGTGTTATGAGTTCTTTTATTCAAAGAACTTATGATCAAATGTCTCAGGATTTATGTTTAAATAATTCACCTATGACAATGCTTGTTCATTGGGGCGGTTTGTCAAATGCAGATGCAACTCACTTATGCTGTTTTGACATACCTCTTATAAGTAATATTCCTAACATGGTTTATCTTGCACCGACAAATAAAGAAGAATACCTTGCAATGCTTGAATATGCTTATGCTCAAAATGAACATCCTGTTGCAATTAGAGTACCAATGGGCGAATTAATTTCAACAGGTGAAAAAGATTTAACTGATTATTCTAAATTGAATAAATATTCATTAAAAGAACAGGGTGAAAAGGTTGCACTAATCGGTGAAGGAGGATTTTACTATTTAGCCCAAAAAGTTAAAAATGAATTAAAAGAAAAACATGGAATTAATGCTACGTTAATTAATCCTAAATTCTTAACAGGCATTGATGAAGAATTGCTTGAAAATCTAAAACAAAACCATAAAATTGTTGTAACACTTGAAGACGGTATGTTAGACGGCGGATTTGGTGAAAAGGTTACAAGATTTTACGGAAATTCAGATATGAAAGTTTTGAATTTTGGCGGTAAAAAAGAATTCACAGACAGAATGCCGATAGATGAACTATACAAACGTAACAGACTGACAAAAGAACAAATAACAGCAGATATTATTTCTTGTTTATAATATTGAGGATTAAAAAATGACACAAAATTTAGATTTATTGGATAAGGTAAAAGGACACGATAATAAAATTGTTTTTTACTCGGAAACAGAAGAGTTTGAAGATTTAAATGAAGATGAAATTGAACTTTTGGATAATTTTGATTTAATGATTAACGGTACAAATAATACTATCAGAGTCAAAATAAAAGAACACCAAGATATAGAAGCATTTTTAAGACGTGACGGCTTATTTATTTCTGTTGTTGGTAATAACAATAATATTGACCTTGGTTTAATAGGATATAATGTTAATCCGCTATTGAATATTACCGGATTGCAAATTTATATAGGCGGTGCGGCAGACGGATTTATCAATCCTGATTTACCGAGATATGCAAGCAATTGTAATGTGTCAATAGGAGATAGAACAGTATTTTGCGGAACAAGAATTTATCTTCAGGATGACAATTCTACAGTTACAGTTGGTAAAAATTGTATGTTCTCATGGGGTATTGATGTTTGGTGTACCGATGTTCATACAATTTTAGATATGGACGGTAATATTACAAATTATGGCAAAATGATTGAAATTCAAGACCACGTTTGGGTTGGTAAAGATTGCAAAATAGGTAAAAATACAAAAATTTCTAAAGATAGTATTGTTGGCTGGAACAGTGTTGTTACAAAGAAATTTGATGAAACAAATGTAATTGTTGCCGGTAATCCTGCAAAAATCGTTAAAACAGGTATAAACTGGGATGCAAGAGATATTCAGAATTATAAATTATACAAAGGTTTATAGTAATGAATGAAAAAGAAAAAATGATTAACGGTTATTTGTACTATCCTGACAAAGACGATGACTTGTTTAATGACCGATTAAAGGTTAAAGATTTGTGCTTTAAATATAACAATCTTTTACCAAGTCAGATTAATGAAAGAAAGGAACTGTTAAAGAAAATTATTGGCAAAACTTCTGATAAATATTGGATAGAACAGCCTTTCAGATGTGATTACGGATACAATATAGAAATAGGATATAATTTTTA
>CAYLHN010000025.1:0-17213 GCA_964383455.1 uncultured Muribaculaceae bacterium
CAATTTGGCGATGTATTAAAGTCAAAAGAAATGTCTTTGAGAGCAAGCTTAGATATGACGGCGTATTTATCGGAATTTTTAATGCCTATTTGGTTTACAATGGAACTTGTTTTAAGAGTGTTTAAATATGCAACAGGCAAAGCACCTTTAAATGGCATTTATTCTTCCATAATTATTGGAGTTGCAATAGGTATTTGTTTTTGCTTGGCAACAAGATACAGTTTAAGAAAATATAATAAAATGAGCCGCTGGCAGGCACTTAAACAAGCCGTCGAAACTTCAGTTTATATTTTATTTATTTGGTTTCCGGTAGCATTTTATATAGCTTTGAAAATATTATTTAAACCAAAAGATATGGATTGGGGAAAGACTACTCATGGATTAGTATTAGAGGCCGAAAAAGAAATGGCAAAAGTTTAATTAAAGGGGTTAAAAAGTGATAACAGACATTAAAGAAAAAATTAGAGCGATAAAAGATTTTCCAAAAGAAGGAATTTTATTCAGAGATATTACGACGGCATTAAAAGACGCTGAAACGATGAAAAAAATGGTCGATTTTCTTTATGAGAAATATAAAGATAAAAAAATTGATTATATTGCGGGCATGGAATCACGCGGGTTTATTGTCGGAATGCCTTTGGCTTACAAATTAAATGTAGGTTTTGTTCCTATAAGAAAACCTCATAAATTGCCTGCGCCTACTTTTAAACAAACTTACGAACTTGAATATGGCACAGATACTATCGAAATGCACCAAGACGCTGTTGAAGAAGGCAAGAATGTCTTAATTGTTGATGATTTGCTTGCGACAGGCGGTACTGCTTGCGCTGCTTGTAAATTAATTCATCAGGCAAAAGCGAATATTGTTGGTGCAGCTTTTTGGATTGAATTAGAAGGTCTTGGCGGACGTGAAAAACTTGAACAGCAAGAAGGCTGCGAAGTCCTTTCAATGCTTAAATATTAAAAACATAAGATAACAATGCAACAACGCACTGATACTATAGGTATGAATATTATTTATACCATGGTTTAAATTTATCACAAGTCCCGCTTGTGGACAAGTGACGCTTGTGAGTTCACAATATTATTGTGGTAAACGAATTTAGAAAACAATTAGGACTTAAAATAAAAGAAATTAGAGAAATGAAAAAACTTTCTCGAGAGGATGTCGCTTTTAAATGTGAATTTTCCGGTTCTTACATGGGTATGATAGAAAGAGCGGAAAATGATTTTAAGATTTCTAAATTATATAAAATTGCAAAAGCTCTTGATGTTGATGTTAAAGATTTATTAGATTTTTAATAATAACAAATGTTAATTTATTAAAATTTCCTTGGTTTTACGCCGTTAATCCAGTTTTCTTCAATTTTTTCCAAAGAAATACCTTTTGTTTCAGGTACAAAGAAATACACGAAAATTAAGCATAAAATTGAAACAAATCCAAAAATCCAAAATGTCCATGCTCCGCCAAGTCTGTTTAATAAAACAGGAAAACTTGCAACAACAAAGAAGTTAAATGCAAAGTTTGAAACGGTGCAAATACTCATTGAAATTCCTCGTATTTTTAACGGGAATACTTCTGATACTAAAATCCAGCCGACAGGGCCCAAACTCATTGCAAAACAGATAATGTATATAACCAAACTTCCGACAGCAACCCATTGTTGAGAATCACCCAAAATATCAGCAAAACTATATGATGCTCCAAGTGCAAATAAACTTAGCATGACACCTGTTAAACCAAAGTATAATAGAGGTTTCCTTCCTAATCTGTCTGTAAAATACAAGGCAACAATTGTCATTAAGAAGTTTACAACACCAATTCCGGCAGTTGCATATATTGCCGTAATATTACTGTCAAAACCTGCAGATTTGAAGATTGTAGGTGCGTAATAAATAATAGTGTTTATACCTGTACAAATCTGTGCAAACATAATACCGACACCTACAACAAACGGCATTATCATCCATTTTTTAAATACAAATTTATTTCCGTCTTCATTCTTTGATAAAGTATTTTTAATTTCTTCAATTTCTTTATCTGCATCAATGTTCGGTTCAATTTTTCTGAATGCTACTTTAGCTTCATCGGATTTATTTTTACTTACAAGCCAGCGTGGTGTGTCTTTCATAAAACACATGCCTATAAATAAAATTGTTGCAGGCACAACTCCCGCAAACAACATCCAACGCCAATTGAAGACTGTATGTGCAAATACTGCGTTTATAAAGTAAGAGAATAATATACCTGCAGTAATTGCCCATTGATAAAGAGAAACAAGAGTTCCTCTCAAATGTTTTGGTGAAATTTCTGATAAATATAACGGAACAACAAAATTAACAATACCTACGGCAAGTCCTACAAACATTCTTGATATTATCAGAACGATAACGTTTGGTGCAAAGGCACATAATATAGAACCTAATATGAAGATTATTGAAGTTGCAATAATAATCTTTTTTCTTCCGAAAATATCAGCTAAAATTCCGTTTGTTGCAGCACCTATAACAGCACCTATAAGAACGGCGCTTACAACAAGTCCTTGTACAGTATCTGTTAAATCCCATGTTTCGTTAATGAATAACAAAGCTCCTGAAATTACCCCTGTGTCATATCCTGAGAGTAATCCACCTAAAGATGCAGTTATTGCAACAATATAAAGCCATAAATATTTCATCTTTCTACCTTTCTTTTTCTACGGTGAATTGATTATAACATAAAAAAAAGGTTTCTGAATTTCAGAAACCTTTTTTATCAATATATCATTTTGATTATTTGTACATTTTCCAACCGGTTTTACGGATATAATTCAAGAAACAAGTATCCCAACCTGCTGGAAAGGCAGCACATTTATATTCTGGTGTTGAGTTCATGTTACCATATTGGTCCATAGCAAAACGAAACAAATCAAGTCCGTTAACATTTGGTCCTGCTTGTCCGTTTGTATCAATAATTATACCAGCGTAATCTCCTCCTAATTTATATTCTTTCATAGGCTGCATACAAATGGTTGCACCGGTATTAAGTAAATAGCATCTAGTATTACCTGAAAATGTATTATATTTTGAACTAGCTGCAACTTGTTTAATTGTCTTCGTAGTAGATGATTTCTCGAAACTAAAATATTTGTCGGCAAAGCAATAATCTGCAACCTGACCAAAATTACAATCATTTGAAACTTTTAAATTCTTTTTAATAAAATTTTCAACACCGGTTGCAGTAGTTATTGTTGACTTAGATAAATCATCTACGTCATCTTCAAGCATTTGTGCAGCAGCTGCATTCGAAATTAAGTTGTATGTTCTTTGTAATTGTGAAGCGTATGTTTTGTCTCTGTAGCTCATTAATAATCCCGGCAATGTTAATGTTGCAACAATACCGATAATGGCTAGAACTACCAAAATTTCCGCTAATGTAAATGCTGACTTTCTTTTCATTTTTTTCTCCTTTTTTAATAATAAAATAATCCTATAACATTAAAATATATTTGTCAATATCTTAAAATGTTTTTAATTTTATTTATCGCCTTCTACATAAAATAACAAAAATATAGGTTGATTGATATTACCTTGTAATGTATATTTTGCTATTTTTTTATATCTTTTGATTTTTTTATTAAAAACAGATTTAATATCTTTCTTTAATTTAAGGTAAATATGATAATATTTATAATTTACAAATTTAGAATTTTCCCAATAATCCATATATAAAAGTATGTAAATACTCGATTTATCCTTAAATGTCCAAGGTTTTGAAGGCCCGATATAGTGAAGGATACCTTCTTCAAGAGGATTTAACAAAGAAACACCTTCTAGACATTGATTATTCCATTTCTGATCTAATTTTTTTATTTTGCCGTCCCAAACGATATTTATTAAATCTTGATCGGGATATAACCAGTAAATTTTTTGGGGTTTTATGCTAAATTCATCATAATCATCTTTATTAAAATCAAATTTTGCTTCATTTTTTCTAAAAAAATTAATCATTTTTTGCGGACTGTTATCTTGTCTGCATTTTTTTAAATTCATCAAAATAACACCTGAATTATAATATCCATGTTTAAATCTATATAAGTCTAAAGCTCTGTTGTCTTCCACGATATTTTCTGCCATAGCGGCATTGTATTTTCTTATATCTGTTTCAAATAGAGGCTTTAAGTCTGTCGTAACCAAAATGTCAGAATCCAAATATAAAACTTTATCTAAATTCGGCAGTAAATCCGGCAAAAGTATTCTTGCAAATGCAATAGAGGTTATACGACCTGAAAATTTAAAATAATTTTTGCCTTGATCAATAATATGTGTATCAACATTGATAAATTCTATTTTCTGATGGTTTTCTTCTACGAATTTTCTCATCATTTCTTTATTTTTATCAGTTACGTTGTTTTCTACAATATAAAATGTGTAGTCTGATTCCGAATAATTATTTTCCAATATTGAATTAATTGCCAAAAGTGTATATAAAGGATAATTGTTATCAATAGTAAAAGCAACATCAATATGTGCTTTGCCTTCTTCTTTTGCCCATACATTTAAAGGTAAAATCAGTAATATAATAAAAGTTATTAAAAATCTTTTCATTTTTACTCCTTAATTTTATAGGTTTTAACCGATAAAAATATACATATTATTAAAAATAATACAAATATTATACCATAATATAATTGAAAACCTAATTTATCTAATAATAATTTTGAAGATAACAATATTATTGCTGCAGCACATCTTGAAATGAAATTGTTTATGGACATTAAATTGCCCCTGTTTTCAGTGTTTATGTATTTATGGCATCTGCTGATGTGTAATATAGTAAATATTAATTGTAAGCCTATAATCAAACATAATGTAAGAATTAACAACGTTACGGTTGTGATGTTTTTAAAACCGAATGCTGCAAAAACACAGACAAAACCTAAAGAATAGGTGATTAACAGAGGAAAAATCAAATACCTCAAATTTAAATTTCTCAGCCATTTACCTGCGACTATTCCTGATAAAGCTCTTATACCGTGATTTAAAAATGCGATAACACCAAACATAAATACAGGGAAAAATGCATTTTTCATTATCGGTTGAAAACTTAATGCAAATAATATTGACATTGATGTTAAGATTCCCGAATAAAAAATATGATATTTTATTTTGCAGTTTCCGTAAATAGCTTTTGCGTTATTTATAAATTTTTTGGCCTCATCAATGAATTTTAAGGAAGTATTTTTTGTTACACCCAAATTAGGCAGTGATAACACAAGCATTATGCCGATAAGGATTAAAAATAATTCGATAACTAAAATTTTATGATAACCGTATTTCGAATATAAATATGTTCCTAATATTGCGGCAACTGCTGTACCTAAAGCTAAAAAAAAGTTTAAATAACCGTAATTCCGTACCATTTTTTCTGTTTTATTTTGCTGTTCAAGATAATCATACAAATAACCTGACATCGCATTATCCAGCGACACCTTGGATATTGCGAACATGATTTCTCCGAGCATTACAACATAATATCCTTTGTAAAATAACCAAAGTAGTGTTATCGCAAAAAATATAATAAACGATAATAGCAAAATATATTTTCTTTTAATTCTGTCTGAAAGATATCCTATAGGCATTTCTGATATTATGGAAGTAAAATAAAATAAACCTTGAAAAAAGAATAATTCGTGTGCAGTTAATCCGTTATCCTGATAAAATAACAGCATAATCGGAGTTAAAAGCAATACTGCTCTTAAGAATAATGCAAGATTATATTTGCAAATATTTACATCCAATTTCATTTTAAATCTATTCTACTACATCCGCAACAAGGTAAAATATGTGGAATAACACAGCTAATACATATGTGGCAATATAAACTCTCGTGTCTTTAATTCTTGATAGAAACATTATACTTAGAGTACAGCAAACTGCTGCTAAAATATTCAAATATACTTTTATTAAAGATACACCCATTACATAATAGTTGTTGTTTAGTAATGTTTCTAGGCTGTAATTGAAAAATCCGAGTACAATCATCATTACCAAAAGTTCATACAGCCAGTTAAACTTTTGGTAATCTTTTTTAACTAAAGTGTATATTGACAAGCCAAATACCGTTATAACAGTAAAAGGCAGCGTTACAAAACATATGTCGGCAGCAACAATAATAGGAAGTACAACTAATAGGCCCCATAACACAGTGAAACTAAAAATATGCATTTTAATTAGTATAAATAAGTATAAAAGCAATAATGCAACTAGACTTCCATATACTATTAATCTTTTCTTTGTGATTGAATCTATCTTTGACACATTAACACCTTTGCTGTAATTATAACTATTTATAAACTATTATAAATATTAAAAAATGTCAAATTTAAAAGCCTTCAAATGTCTTATAAAAGAAGGTTATTATCAATCATATAAAGACAATGAAAAAGCTGAAATTAAAGGCGGTTATGAACATTTTGCCAAGTATATAAATTCCGAAGCAAAAAAAAGAAATATATTTTTGACAGGCAGTACCGACGCGCATAGCCCTACGATTTTCAGAAGATAAAAAAGGATATTCGTGATACAATTTTTAATATGAAAATTCTTTTTGTTACAGATTTATATCCTATCTCTAATGACGAAAAAACAACGCCTAAAACACTTGTTTATTTTGTTGAGGAGTGGATTAAACAAGGGCATGAAGTTCAGGTTTTAAAACCGAATTTCTTATTTAATTCTTTTATAAGAAAAAAGCCTTTTTATAAAACAGGACGGTATGGTAATGTTTTTAATGTTAATTATCATACTCCGTTTTTGTTTAATGTTACAAAAAGAATACCGCAATTTGATTATGATGTAATAGTTGCGCATATGCCTTCAGGTATAATTTTTTCAAACAAATTAAAAGGTAAAAAAGTTTGCGCAGTACATTCTTCTGATATTGAAGTTCTTACAAATCCTTTGTATTCTATATATTTTAAATCTCAAATGGAGTGTGCTTATAAAAATTGCGATGGTATTGCTTGCAGAAGCCAAGTTCTAAAAAATAAATTTTTGAAATTGTATCCGCAATATGAAAATAAAACGTTTTTGTGCGAAAGCGGTATTAATTTTGAGCCAATTTTAAAAAATAAGATTTCTAAAAAAAACATTGTAACTTGTGCGAATTTGATAAAACGTAAAAATATTGATAAGTTGATTTTGGCAGTAAACGAAATTCCTGAATTAACATTAACTGTTATTGGCGACGGTCAGGAATTAAAATATTTAAAAAAAATCGCAGGTAAAAATATCCATTTCTCAGGCAGGTTGAGTAATTTGGAAGTCCTGAAAAAAATGCGCGAAAATGATATTTTTATACTTCCAAGTGTAAACGAGACTTTTGGAATGGTCTATTTAGAAGCGATGGCAAACGGTTGTATTACGGTCGGAACAATAAATGACGGGGTTGATGGCATTATCAAAAATGAATTTAACGGATTTTTGGTAAATCCTGATAAAAATTCTATAAAAGAGGTATTAAATAAAATTATTTATTTACCGGAAGATAACATGAAACTTATATTACAAAATTGTTACAATACCGCTAAATCTTATATTTCAGCGGATTGTGCCAACAAATATATAGAAAACATTTTAAAGATTTTATAAAGGGTATTTAGTACAAACATATTTTTGCTATAATTATAGCAAGCAGATATTTTACCTGATCCACAGGAAGTTAGGATTTTAATGTACAAGATTTTGTTTTCTATATTAATGTTATTTACGGCTCTACAACAGCCGTGTTTTGCGTTTAATATAGATGCAACACTTGATAAATATGTAGCTCCTGTTTCAGATACAATTGCAAGCTGGATATTCTTTCCAATATCAATTTCAGGTACTGATGTTCCAATAATTATTTTTTGGATATTATTTGCAGGTATATTTTTCACTTTATATTTGCGTGGTATTGCTATTTGGGGCTTTAAACACGCAATTGATATATTGAGAAAACCAACCGAAAAAGATGATGAAAATGGAGAAGTTTCCTCTTTCCAGGCTTTAGCAACTGCTCTTTCAGGAACAATTGGCCTTGGAAGTATTGCAGGTGTAGCTATTGCCATATCTTTGGGCGGCCCGGGTGCTGCTTTTTGGATTTTTGTCGGTTCAATTTTCGGAATGTCTTTAAAATTTGTTGAAGCTTCATTGGCAGTTAAATACAGAAGATTTAATCTTGACGGAAGTATTTCAGGCGGCCCGATGCACTACATGGCTCACGGTTTGACTCGTAAAAAACTACGCTGGCTGGGTCAGCCTTTGTCCGTAATATTTGCCGTTTTATGTATTTGCGGTGGTATTACAGGCGGTAATATGATTCAGATAAATCAGGCTACACAACAAATTATTAATATTACAGGTGCAGAAAACAGTATTTTATTCGGTCATAGCTGGGTAATTGGTTTAACTGTTGCTATTATTGTAGGATTAATTGTTGTAGGTGGTATAAAAGGTATATCAAGAGTTACAGAAAAAGTTGTACCGTTTATGTGTTTATTGTACATAATTTCCGGTATAATCGTTATTTTTGCAAATTTCTTGTTAATACCTCATGCTATTGCAGTAATCGTAAAACAAGCATTTTTCCCTGAGGCTGTAGCAGGCGGTATTTTTGGAACAATAATCATGGGATTAAGACGTTCTGTTCAATGTAATGAGGCAGGTACAGGTTCAGCACCTATTGCTTATGCAACCGTTAAAACAAAAGAACCTGTTTCGCAAGGTTTTGTTTCTTTGATAGAACCGTTTTTGACCGGTTTATTATGTTTATTAACAGCTTTTGTTATTACAATTACAAATAATTACCATGTTGAAGCAGGCGGTATTTCAGGAATTCAAATGACTTCGACCGCATTTTCATCTGTAATATCATTTTTCCCTTATATTTTGGCTGTTGTTGTTGTCTTATTTGGTTTGTCAACATTAGTATCTTGGGCATATTACGGACAAAAAGCTTGGAATTTTATGTTTGGTGAAGGACATAAAAGAACATTAATTTTTCAACTTATGTACTGCGGATTTATTATTATCGGTTCTGTAATGAATTTACGCTCAGTTATCAATATTACAGATGCAATGATGATTTCGATGTCTGTACCAAACATTATTACTATGTATATTTTGGCACCTGAAATCAAGAAAGACTTGCAAGATTATGCTAAAAGACATAATGTTGCAAAATGGTTTAACAAAAAGTGGTACAACGAATTGGACAAAGCTGCTTAGTCCGAGAACTCATCCCAAATTTTTTCAAAATCTCTGTGAACTTTTTTTAGTGCTTTAACAATTAAGTAATCAAATTGAAGTTCTCGTCCGCCTTTTATAACTTCAAAACTTTTTTCGTGAGATAGCGAATCGTGATAAGGTTTTTGAGTTCTAAGGGCATCATAAACATCTGCCACTGCTACAATTCTTGCTTCCAATGGTATTTCTGTTTTCTTTAGTCCTTCAGGATATCCCAAACCGTCATAACGTTCGTGATGATATTTAGCAATATTCATTGCCATTTTAATTAAATTATTTCCTTCAAATTGTTCGTAAACATCTTTAAGCATATTATAGCCTATAAGAGTATGTTTTTTCATTTCTTCGAATTCTGCATCAGTTAACTTGTCAGGCTTTAAGACAATTTCATCAGGAATTCCGACTTTACCGATGTCGTGTAAAGGTGCGGATAATTCCAAATTTTTAATAAATTCTTTTGTAATTTCTTGTTTGTAGATAGGTTTTGTTAATTCTTTTGCTAAAATTACGCAATATTTTTTGACTCTTTCTATGTGTTTTCCGGAATCATCATCTTTTGATTGCGCAGATTTTGCAAGTGAAAAAATCTTTTTTAATTGAGAATCAGTAATTTTATGAATTTTAGAATTTTCATTTAAATTCTGCAAGTTTTTTAATTCTAATTGAGTTGCAATACGTTTTTTTACGTCGTTTGGTTTAAAAGGAGCGCAAATAAAATCATTTGCCCCTGCGGCGAAAGCTTTTACGATATCATCTGTTTTAGATTCACGAGAAATTAAAACAACGGGAATAAATTGACCTTCATCGTTGTTTTTAATTTTTTTACAGATGTCATAACCGCTTTCATCAGTAGAGTCAACTAAAACCAAGTCAATATTAGTCAAGTTATCAGTTTCGCTATCAAAAGAATTAGCGGTTTTAATTTCGTATCCTTCCTGAGACAATAACATTGATAAAATTTTTAAATTTGTGACATTATTGTCAACAATTAAAATTTTCATTCACTTCCCTTTTATTTATGATATTATTTTATCATAAGCAATATATTTAAACAAGGTAAAAATGGAAGATCAAAAAATAATAGTTACAATTTCAGGAAAAGACCAAGTCGGTATTGTTATGCAATTTACGACTGTTTTGGCAAAGTATAATGTTAATATCGAAGACATAAAACAAACATTAATGCAAGGACAGTTTGTAATGTTTTTGTTTGGTGATATTTCTAATTCAAAGAATACATTTAAAGAAATAAAACAAGCTCTTTTGGATAAGGGTGAAGAAATGGGTATGGAAATTTGGATTCAGAAAAAAGAAATTTTCAATAAAATGCATACAATATAAGTTTACACTGCAAAATCCTTTAAAAATAGTATTCAAAATTCAAATAAAAAACATATAATGAAAGGTAGAATAGGGCAAACGGCACTCCGTGAAAACCTTTTAATTGGCGGTACTTACGTCAAGATTGGGGGTGATGCCGATGACGAATACCATAGCGCTAGCCGTTATATTTTATGTAATAGCACTTTTGTTTAAACAACAAAAACTAGCGTTGATGATTGTAGTCATAGCGCTAGCTTTATCTTTAAGATAGAACAATCACGGAGTTAAAAATATAATCAATTAGCATTTGATTATATGCCGTTTGTTCTGTTTTTATTATTACATATATTTGATATTTTTTCAAGTCCTTGTGCTAGTTTAATACATATTGGACAAGCACAATTTTTGATAAAAACACACAATATAAGTTTACACTGCAAAATCCTTTAAAAATAGTATTCAAAATTCAAATAAAAAACATATAATGAAAGGTAGAATAGAGCAAACGGCACTCCGTGAATCCTAAAACCAAAAGAGAACTTTTGATGGAAAGGAGGGTGCCTATGAAAAATAAATTGACGCTGGCCGTAATATTTTACTTAATAGCAATATTATTAAATAAAACAGAACTAGCGTTAATGGTTTTAATCATAACACTAGTTCTTAACAACTAAGAACAATCACGGAGTTAAAAATATAATCAATTGGCGTTGATTATATGCCGTTTGTTCTATTTTTATTATTACATATATTTAATATTTTTTCAAGTCCTTGTACCGAACATATTAGTGGCAAGAAGTGTTGTTTACACCGTCAAGTACGATATTTGAATCGTTACATTTACCATCTTCATCAGCTTTCAAATAGTCAAGATTACCATATTCAAGCACCCACCAAGTACATTCATCAGCGCGGTGAGATTGGTTCATACAATTTGAAACATCAGATTCAATATCACCATCATCTATGCGTGGAATAAGACCTAATCTATCAGATAAGCCAAAATGGAAAACATCATAACTATCTTTATTTTTCCCCTTGGTTGGTCCATTTATATCAACTTTTATCTCATCAAGGCATAAATCATTGACTTCAGAGTTTGAGTTCCAATTATTCCATGTTCCGCAATCACAATAATTACAAGAACCATTACTACCAATAGACATACCATCAGCGAGTTGCAAAATTACTGAATCGTAAGACATATTTCCTTTCGCTAGGGATTCACAACTTGAGTAAGTCCCTTCATCTTCATCGCCAGCTTCATTACAAGATTTTGAAACTTTTAAAAATTCACCTATACGTTTTAACCAACAGTTATTTAAATCATCTCTGCATTCCTGAGACCACTCTGACACAGGCCCATAAGTAGCAATAGCTCTGTCATTTGCCTCGTTAATCATTGAATATGCTTTCATCAGGCGAGTAACTGTTTCTTTATCGCCAGTTGCGTGGTTAAGGTTTGGTAATGTCAACGCTGCAACAACACCGATTATACCGATTACGATAAGTGTTTCAGCTAAAGTAAATGCTTTGTTTCTCATAAATACTCCTTTTCTGTTCTATTCGTTATATAAAATTAAATCATAATTAAAAATATTTTTGTCATAAATTTATTACATATTTACAAAAGTTTACAATCTGTATAACTCTTTATTTTAAATAATTATATGCTATAATATTATTGGTGATATATGATAATATTTTTACTATTTGCAATTAAGTAACATAGTATTTTGATTGATTGACAGTTAATATATCGTTATGGACGATATTGAAACAAAATGCCAAGAAACAACAAGGCATATAGCAGATAAAATTTTGATGCTTAGACGAGCTAATAAGCTTACTCAAGAAGAATTTGCAGAAAAAGTAAATCTTGACAGAAGAACAATTGCGCGGGCAGAAGACGGTAAACACAGACCTTCTCCTCAGACAATGGAATTGATAGCAAAAGCGTTTTGTGTTCCAATAAGTTATTTTTATGATTCTTCCGTATATAAACCTGATATAGCAAAAACCGCATTAATACATGAAATTAATGCGAAATTAAATGTTTTGTCAAAAAATAACCTTAAAAAAGTTAAAAGCTTAATTGATATTATAGAATAAAAAAGTGTGATTTTTAAAACCACACTTTTAAGTTAATATTAATAGTTTGCAGATTATTTATTTAACCACTCTATTGCAGTTTTTGTACCGATTCCGACTTCAAATTTGTAGCCTAATCTTGCAAGCACTGTTTCAAGCGATGAAACTGCAGTTAACAAGTCTCTGTCACAAACAAAACCTAATGTTCCCATTCTGAAGATTTTATCTTTTAATGCATTTTGACCGTTTGCAACAACTATATTAAAATCTTTTGTCAAATGACTTCTGATGTCAGGAACCGAAATTCCTTCAGGCGGTAAAACTGAAGTTATTGAATAACTTGCGTTTTTATCGTCTTTCACAAGTAATTCTAATCCCATAGCTCTCAAGGAGTGTCTTAAACCCAGTGCAAGACGTTCGTGGCGCGCAAATATATTTTCAAGTCCTTCTTCTTTAATCATTCTTAAAGCTTCCTGAAGTGCGAAAATTAAATTTACTGCAGCAGTGTATGGAGTTGAATTTTCTCTAACAGATTTTCTATGAGCGTCCCAGCTGAAGTAAAAACTTGGATGTTTACATTCTTCGTGAACTTTCCATGCTCTTTCGTTTGCCACTAAAAATGCAAGTCCGGGAGGTATCATAAATCCTTTTTGTGAACCTGAAACAAGTACATCAATTCCCCATTCATCGGGCTTAACGTCCATTGCGCTGACACTTGTAACCCCATCTACAACTGAAAGCGAGCCTGCTTCTCTGATTATTTTACAAATAGTTTCAACATCATTTTTTGCACCTGTTGATGTTTCAGAGTGAGTTAAAGTTACAAGTTTATATTTTTTTTCTGCAAGTTTTTTTCTTACATCTTCAGGATTTATAACCTGACCTGCTTCAACTTCAATTTTGTCAATGTTTGCGCCGTATCCTGCAGCAATTTTTGCCCATCTGTTACCAAAGTTGCCCAAAACAAGCGATAAAACGTTATCACCTTCATTTACAAGATTTGATAAAGCTGCATCCATTGCACCGGGTCCGCTTGAGGCAAACATAAATACATCATTTTCTGTTTGGAAAACATACTTTAAGTTTGTATAAACTTCTTCCAAAATTTTTGAAAATTCAGTGCTTCTGTGTCCTATAGGATGTTTTGCCATTGCAAGTAAAACACTTTCAGGAACAGGAGTCGGGCCCGGTATCATTAAAAAATTCTTATCTTTCATTTTTCTTCCCCTAATACTAACAATCTACTTAAATCCTATAATTTACAAGGTATTTTGTCAAGTTAAAGCTAAAAAAAAAGGGCAGCTAAGCTGCCCGAGAATTATTATAATTCAAATAGCGAGTGTAATTTTTCTTTAATTTCTTCTTCTGAAAGTTCTTCAGTTAATTTATTTATATCAAGTGCCATTTGATAATATTGGGCAGCTTGTGTTTTACTTCCGATTATTTCGTGGGCTCTTCCAGCATTAAAATATGCCATGGTGTATGATGGATTTATATCTATTGCTCGGTCAAAGTATGGTAATGCATCTACTGCACATCCAAGACCATCAAGATATATCACGCCTAAATTGTTTTGTGCGACATCATAATTCGGATTTAAATCAATTGATTTGTGATATGCAACCATTGCTTCTTCAATCATATCATTTTCCCAAAGAGCAAGTCCTGCTTTTGAGTATGTTTTATAGTTTTCAGGCTCACATGCGATAGCGTCACAGTATGTTCTTATTGCATTTTCAACATCACCTTTTGCCATTAATGCATCACCCAGTGCAAGCTTTAATTCACAATTATCTTTATAGAATTCTAATCCGATTTGGAATTTTTCAATTGCCAATTCAATATTTCCGAAAATTTCCGCATAAATTGTGCCTAGTGTATGACAAACCATTGATGTCCACTCGTTATCAGGATTCATGCTTATTGCCATATTGTAGTGATTTATTGCATCTTCATATAATTCGGTTTTTAAATATGCAAGCGCGAGCGAATTATGATAAAACGGATTTGTTTTTTCTTCTTCCAATGCAAGTTTGAAGGCGCTTACAGAATTAATTTTTTCACCTTTTTTAAGATATAAATGTCCTAATTCATAGTAAATTTTACTTTTGTTGTCAGGGTTTAAATTCAAAAGTGCAGTGTAGTAGTCTATTGAATCGTCAACCATCTCAGGGAAATAAATTTGAGTTAAATCTGCAAGTTTCATTAAATTATCTTTATTTGCAGGATTTGCTTCGTATGATTTTTTGTATGAATCATAAGCTTTTATTTGATTTTTATTTTTTAAATATAAATCACCGAGTTTAGAGTAAAAAATTTCTTTATGTCCTGTTTTTATTGCGCCTTTGTTGTAAATTCCGTATGCAAATTTTGCAAGTTTGATTTTTTCTAAAAATTCACCTGTCTTTTTGTATGTGAATACAGAAAAATCATCTTTTAATGTATTCGTAATCATTTTTATTGACGGAATATCATAAGACAACATTACAGAACCCGAAATGAAGTAGTACAAAATATTTAAAACATCTTTAAAAGATGCTTTTTCAGAGCGAATTCGTTTTAAAATTGACATAGCAAGCATCAAACGAGGTCTTGCTGATTTAAAGCCTGTAAGTCCTATAGCTTTTTTAAATTCTTTTTCAGCTTCACTATAATTGTCTGCAAGCTTATTGAAAAAACCTTTATATATTCTTGCATTAGCACTTTTTGGAGAAAACGCTAATGCAGTTTTGC
Source organism: uncultured Muribaculaceae bacterium (assembly GCA_964383455.1). Classification (GTDB taxonomy): domain Bacteria; phylum Cyanobacteriota; class Vampirovibrionia; order Gastranaerophilales; family Gastranaerophilaceae; genus UBA6984. Next base: position 15,415 of record CAYLHN010000025.1, read on the forward strand.
ATTGCTCAATTGCTGTATCAACATCTATTTCACCTTTTTCCCACATTAAAAATGCCAATCGATAATAAGCTTCAGGTAATTCAGGATTGTGTTTTGCAGCATTGATGTAATTTTCAATAGCAATATTCCAATCTTCTTTTTGCTGCTTTATAAGATATCTTTGATGAGCTATTCTTGCATTTTCTAATTCTTCAAGTGCTAATTTATTTTCCGATGCAAAAACTTGTTCAGACATTTTTAATTTGTTCTCCTTGTGTTGTATTTTTCTATTCGGTATTCAAAATTGAAAGGTTTAACGGATTTATATAAAACTCATCTGTATAGACTAATTTGTATTTATATCTTGTTTGTGATAATATAAATATTGAAGATATAATCCCCGCGAGGAAAATATGAAAAGTTCAACTTTAAGACGCGCAAATCTTTCAAAAGAAAAAATTCAAGTTCTCGAAAAACTTGCAAAATACAGAAGAAAAACTTTTTCTGATGGTTCTGAATTAAATGAGCAAAATCAAGATAAAGAAATTGATATTCTTTGGAATTTTAAACACAATAATAAACAAGATAAAGCCCCAACTGTATATTTAATTACAGGGTTTGTTGTAGGTATTTTGATTACTATTATTGTATCTATATTAATTCAAATGTCATTGAAAAGTGTTAATCCTTCAACAGAAGAATTAATTACTAAAGTTCCTGATACAAAATTGGAAGATACTGCCATGACATTTATTCCTTTGGATAATGAGGCGATTTCTGTCGGCGAAATTCAAAGTATTTCTACCGTAAACGAAAAAGTATATGTGGTGCAAGAAGGTGATACTTTAGAAAGTATTGTAAAAAAATTCTATGGCTCATTTAGTATGGACCACGTTAATGCAATAAAAGAAGCGAATAAAATGAAAAATCCGAATGCATTATCTATCGGACAAAAATTAATTATTCCGCTTAATTAAGTTAAAAAAATAAAAGATTATAAAAGACGTCATTTCCCGACGTCTTTTTATATTGTTAATAAATATTGATATACGAATGTGTTTTTTATATAATTTTATAGGGATATAAAAAAAGGAGATATAATGAATATAGAAAACATAAAACAAGTTGACCCGCAAGTCGCTGATTTAATAGAAAAAGAATTAACAAGACAACAAAACACAATAGAGCTTATAGCAAGCGAAAATTTTACATCAAAAGCTGTTATGGAAGCATGTGGAACAGTTTTAACAAATAAATATGCAGAATGTAAACCGCACAAAAGATTTTATAACGGTTGCGATAACATTGATGTAATAGAAGAGCTTGCTCAAAAAAGAGCATGTGAATTATTTAAAATGCCTCATGCAAATGTTCAACCGCATAGTGGTGCGCAAGCAAATATGGCAGTATTTTTGTATGCATTAAAACCGGGTGATACGGTTTTGGGCATGGATTTGTCAAATGGCGGACATTTATCACATGGTTCGCCGGTAAACTTCTCAGGATTATATTTTAATATTGTAAGTTACGGTGTTGATGAAAACGGTGTAATTGATTATGATAATGTTGAAAAATTAGCGGTTGAAAATAAACCTAAAATGATTATTGCAGGTGCAAGTAATTATTCAAAAATCATAGACTTTAAACGTTTTAGAGAAATTGCAGATAAAGTTGGTGCTTTGTTAATGGTTGATATTGCACACATTGAAGGACTTATTGCAGGTGGAGTTCATCCGTCTCCTGCACCTTATGCAGATTTTGTAACAACATCAACTCATCATACTTTATGAGTTCCAAGTGTCGTTATAATTTTGTGCAAA
>CAYLHN010000026.1:0-16745 GCA_964383455.1 uncultured Muribaculaceae bacterium
AAAAACATACTTGAATTTAGATTTTGTTTAAAATATGATAAACATACGGGTTAAAAACCTGTTAGTTTTGTACGAAATTAATATTTAAATAAAGGAATAGAAAGTTGAAAAATCCGATTATTGAAAATTTAGAAAGTGGTTTTAAAAAAGCTGAAATACCGGAAATGAATCCAGGTGATACAGTTAAAGTATTCGTAAGAATCGTAGAAGGAAACAAAGAAAGAATCCAAGCGTTTGAAGGAACTATAATTAAAGACAGAGGTGAAGGTTTAAACAAAACTATTACTGTCAGAAAAATATTCCAAGGTATTGGTGTAGAACGTGTATTCTTGATTCATTCTCCAAGAATTGAAAAAATTCAAGTTTTAAGACGCGGTGATGTTAGAAGAGCTAAATTGTATTACTTGAGAGAACGTTCAGGTAAAGCAACTCGTATTAAGGAAAAAATTGAAAAAAGATAGTCATATTCACTGGTATCCGGGACATATTGCAAAGGCTGAAAGACAGCTTAAAGAAAAATTAAATCTTTGTGATGTTGTCATTGAAGTCTTGGATGCAAGAATTCCTTTTAGCAGTATGTATAACAATATTGAATCATTATTAGGCGGCAAACCCCGCCTAATTTTGTTAAATAAGTCAGATTTGACAGATAAAAATGAATTAAAACTTTTTATTGAAAAAATAAAAGAAAAATTTAAAATTTCTGTCATGGTTACTGATGCGAAAAATTCTAAGGATTTGGCACCCATTATTAAAAAAGTTTTGGAGCTTGCTGAACCTAAAATTCAGGCTCAGATGGCAAAAGGACTTTTGAGGCGTCCTGCAAGAGTTATGGTTGTAGGTATGCCAAATGTCGGTAAATCAAGTATTATTAATAAATTAACAAAAACATCTAAAACTAAAGTTGGTGCAAAAGCAGGTGTTACAAGACAGCAGCAATGGGTAAGAATTAATAAAGATGTTGATTTACTTGATACTCCCGGTATTATTCCTATGCGTCAGGACGACCAGCTTGCAGCAGCTAAATTAGCTTTTGTTAATTCAGTATCTGAAAATGCTTACGACAATGTGACTATTGCTCAAGAGTTATTAGATATTCTTTCAAAAAAATACGAACAAGAATTAAAAGATTATTATAAAGTAGAGGATTTAACTCTGGAAAATGTTGCAAAAAGCAGGAATTGGATTGTATCAGGCTCAGAACCTGATATTGAAAGAACTGCAACTTTTATTCTAAAATATTTTAGGGACGGCAAATTAGGAAAGTTTATACTTGATGAAATCGAATCATAATTTATTTGAATTTGACGAGCAGCAGCCTTGTAAAATATTAATCGGAACAGATGAAGCAGGCAGAGGCCCTGCTGCAGGTGGTGTTTTTGCATCTGCTGTTTTTATTAATAACAAAGAAATTGAAAAAGATTTAAGTAAATTAAACGATTCTAAAAAATTAACTCCAAAAGTTCGTGATGAGTTGTACGATATTATTTTAAATAATACAATTAATTCGACTGTGTGCGTTGAAGTTGAAGAAATCGAGAAAACAAATATTTTAGCGTGTTCATTAAAAGCGATGAAACTTGCCTGTGAGAATGTTTTAAACTGTTCAACCCTTCAACCGTTCAATCCTTCAACCTCTCTTACAATAGTAGACGGAAACCAATTGATAAGAAATTATGATTATCCGCAGAAATTTGTAAAAAAAGGTGATTCAACATCTGCCTCTATTGCTGCGGCAAGTATTTTGGCAAAAGTTACCCGTGACAGATATATGGAAAAATTAGATGAAGAGTATCCGCAATATGTATGGAAGAAAAATGCGGGGTATCTGACTAAAGAACATTCTGAAGCTATACTTAAGTATGGGCCTTCTAAATATCACAGAAAATCTTTTTTAAAAAATTTGTTGTCAGAAACAAAACAATTAAAACTAATATAATAAGCTCTTTATTTCATTTTTGTTTAAGTTGTATAGTGTTGATAATATTTCGGCTATTTCTTTTGCTTTGAATCCTTTTAATTTTAAACTTTCAATTTTATCCTGAATTTCAGTTATTTCATCAGATTTTACTGCAAAAGTCATTGCGGCTATTTCACCTTTTACTTCACCTGAAAAATGTTCTATTACTTTTTCTATATCGTTAATAACAATTTCTTCAAAAAGTTTTGTAAGTTCTCTGCCGACTGCAACTTTAATGTTTGGTGCAATTTCTTTAATTATGTGCAGTGATTTTGCAATTCTGTTAGGTGAATCATAAAATACCATATTAGAATATTTATGTTTTTTATAAATGTCTTGAATTTGTTTGTCTGTTTTGGGTAAAAATCCGATAAAAGTGTATTCTTCTGTATCTCTCGGAATTTGTGACAAAAAAGTCGAAACTGCACAAGAACCGGGTAATGATGTTACTGAAATATTGTTTTTTCTCAATTCTTCAAGTAATATGCATCCGGGATCACATATTAATGGAGTTCCTGCATCTGAGACCAGTGCAATACTTTTACCATTATTAATTTCAGATAGAATATAATCAAGTCGTTCACGCTCGTTATATTTATGATAAGAGATTGTTTTTGTTTTTATATTGTAGTGATTAAGTAGTTTTTGGGTTATGCGGGAATCTTCGCAAGCAATTAAATCAACTTCTTTGAGAATATTAATTGCGCGCAAAGTAGTATCTTCTATATTGCCAATTGGTGTTGGCACAATATAAAACTGAAATTTTTTTGTCATACAAAAATTATACAATAAAAACTAGCTGCAGCTTACATTTGTTTTTGAAAGCTGTGTTCCGTTTTTGCAAACACCGCTTGTATCTGCTTGTAAATAGTCCATGTTTCCGTAACGAATAACCCATGCCGTGCATAGCAGAGGGGTAGAAAAACAGTCTTCAGGGTCATACATTCCGTTTGGTCGCACACCTTTTTCCGTAACTACAAACATAAATGTATTTTCTGCAACAATAGCATCACCTTTGGTTCCGTTTATATCAGCATAAATATAACCATAAAATTTTTCATTACTATATGATACCCCGCTTGTATTGAAAGGTGTCTCAAATACAAGGGCAACATTATCAAACAGGAGTATTTTTTGTTTTTGAACGTCGTCTAAGCTGTAATTTAGGGTATTACCTCTAAAATCTTTTACTTTTGTCGTAGGAAAGCAACCTTTATCAAATCCGCAATTTCGTTCAATTCTCAAAAATTCACCAAATCTTGTAGCCATTTTTTCAGCTTGTGCTTCTTTTGTTATATCTTCCGAAAACCAAGTCGTTATAGGGCCATATTTTGCTGATGCACGAGAGTATGCTTCCTGTAATGTTTGATATGTCTTTTGCAGTTTTGTTATATTTTCAGTTTTGTTTGTGTTTCTGGATAAAGCCGGAACTGTCAACACTGAAACAACCCCAATCAAACCAATAACAACCAATATTTCAGCTAAAGTAAATGCTTTATTAAACTTTTTATCCATTGTTGCCTCCAACATTATTATATGTTTAATATACCATAATTTCTATCAAAATCAATACTAAACTTATTAAAATTTGCATTTTGCAAAATTTAGTCTATAGTTTTTTTGAATTTCTAATTCTTACGAATAAAATAGCTGCTGATGCTATAAATATAATAACTAAAGATACAAATTGCGGAACGTGCAGTGCTCCGACATTTACGATACTGTCTAATCGTAATGCTTCTACAAAAAACCTTATAATTGAATACAATATCAGATAAAATGCAAAAATGTATCCGTCAAATTTATATTCGTCATTTCTAACTATAAAATATAAAATTAATAATACTAATATGTCTAATATTGATTCATACAAAAATGTAGGATGAAAATATTTATAAAATTCATATCCGGAAATTCTTGCAGATTCAGGAATAAATTGTGCAATAATATGATGGGAAGGAAAACCGTATGCTTCAGAATTAAAAAAATTACCCCATCTTCCTATTGCCTGTGCAAAAATTAAACCGTACGACATGATATCCGCTATTTTTAAAGTCGGATATTTTTTTATTTGGCAGTAAATTGTTGTTACTATAATTCCGCCAAGTAATGCACCGTGAATTGACAAGCCACCTTGACGAAAATCAAATATTTCATATATATGGTTTGAATAATAATTAAAGTTCAATAAGCAGTAGTATAATCTTGCAAAAATAATTCCGCTGAATATTGATATTGATGCCGTGTCAAATAGTATATCAGCGTCAAAATCTTTGTAGTCCTTTTTTGCAATTACATATGAAAGAAAGAAACCACAAACTGTCGCCATAGCAAGACATAGGCCATAATAATAGATTTGAAGATTTCCTATTTTAAAAGCTATTTCTCCGGGAGACGTTAAAATTATCATTAATTTGAATCAAAATCCAATGTTTCTATAGTACTTTTTAAATTTTCAATATGAGCGGTTACATCTGACGAATCAGGAGTGCTGCCGGATAATTTAAGATATTTTTCGTAGGCCTCAACTGAATCTTCATAATATTTTTTTACATTTTGAATTTCTTCGTTTGTTGGATTGTATTTTCCATCTGCATTTAAAGATTTAGTGTCATCATCTTCATCTTCAAGAGCTTCTTTTTGTTCTTTTGTTTCACCAATGTATAAATCTCTTGCATAATTTTCATACATAACTGCCATTGCGTAATATGTCTCTTTTGATTGAGGTTTTAATTCCAAAGCTTTTTTAAATGTTTCAACTGCATCAGAATAGTCTCCGTTTTCTGTGTATGCAACAGCTAAGTTATATTGAGTCTCAAATATATTTGAATCTAAGTCAGTACTTGATTTTAGACGGCTAATAGCATTTTCATAGTCACCTTTTTTCATATATTCTGCAGCCTTATTGTTTAATTCTTGAACGGCCAAATTGTTTATACACGCTGTTGTAAATACTGATAAGGCTAATATTGAAATAAGAAAGAACGCTTTTTTCATAAAATCTCCTCAAATTAAATACATGTTTTATTTTAAAATAAATTTAACAAATTGGCAATAAATTTAAATTTAAGTTACAATAATAAAAAGAAAAGGTGCAGCATGTCAGAAGAAAAAATTGTAAAACTTGGAGAACGCGCTCACAAAGAGCATAAACATACCAAAAAAGAAGGACAGCAAGATTCCCCTAAAAGTTTTGAGCAGGTATATTGCAGTTTTTGCGGAAGACCAAATAATGAAGTTTTAAAAATGGTTAAGGGGCCGGGGGTAAATATTTGTTCTGAGTGCACTATGATTGCTGTTCAATATCTTATCATGAATGACAGAATGCCATCAGAAGAAGCTCAAAAAGTACTGGATGCTATTTGGAGGATTAGTAAATAATGACAGAACAATTGAATAAAATTCAACTTAAAGCTGAAATTTTAACAGTAATTACAAAATTGCAAACTATTTCCGATACATCAAAAGTTGAAAGTATAATTGAAGTTTTGGCAGGTCAGGAAAATAAAAAACAAATCTTAGATTTGTTAATGAGAGAGTTCGTTAAAACTAATGAAGATAAAGCTTTTATTTTAAGTTTTCTGATGTTAAGACTTACTGAAAAAGAACAGCTTGAAAATGCCCTATGGACATCTTTAAAAAGTCCTACCGTTAGTGATTATAATAAAGCTTTAATATTAAACCTATTGAAGGATATGGGTAATCGTGTTGATTATAATGAAATTGACACATATTTTGAATCACCTGAAGATATAATCGAAAGCGAAACAAAGGAATTACTTCATTCTGCAATAATGAATCCTGAATCTCAAATTGATTTTTTGGATTTTTTGGAAGCGCTGCCTTACGAAGATAAATTGACTTTGGTTCAGTCTTTAGGTGAAGATTATTCTGAAGATGCTCTTGCAAATATTTTAGTACCGGTGTTTTTACACGATCCTACTTCAAGAATAGCTCTTGCTGCGTTGGAAATACTTGGTAAATCAAAATCTCAACTTGCATTACATGCTCTAGAAGAAGCTCTTGAGTATGCTGACGACGATATTGTTCCTGCAATTAAAAGAAATATTTCAACATTGAAATTGTCAGGAGTAAGAGAGGATAATTCGCTTGAATTTTATAAAGATGTCCTGTCTGAATCACGTCCTTACGAGTGTTATACAAGTTATCCTGACGGCCATGGTAATCAGGCGCTTATTTTTTCAAGAGAAAGAGAAGATGAAACTATTCAGTTCCTTGCAGTTGTAGCAAATGATGTCTGGGGTATTGTTGATTGTTTTGGTTTTAATCAAATTACTAAAGAAGAATTTGAAAAGATTATAGAACGTTTCTATGGTGATGAAGACAGCGTTTATATTAATCAAACAGTTTTAAAATCAATTTTGGCAAATGCTGAAAATATTGTTCATAAAAACGGTGAGATAGTTTCTTATGAATATATCTGCTGGAGAACAATAACTTCGGATGTTCCTGTTGAACCTGTGCCAATGGATTTAATATTATCTGATAAATTTAATAAGGAGCCTTTAAGTGAAAAGGATTTTGATAAAATTTGTCTTTCTGATATAGCTCAAAAGTGGTTTGTGGATACTGATTTTTCAGATGAATTTTCTGAATTTATGACTCAAATAAACAAAAATTATAAAAATAACGAATATTCTCAAGATTTAGATAAGGCTATTGAAGATAATTTTGAAGATTTATTTTCACTAAAAGATATAAAAAATTGGAAGAAAAGAATTTTGACTTCTGCGTATTTAAAATATCTTGCTAACGAAAAAGCCGAGGCTCAAAGATTGTATTCTCTGTATTTTGACGAAGATTCTTTACATAAAATGTTTGTAAATATTATTAGAAAGAGTATTTACGAATATTATGTAGGTTTGAATTTCCGAGCTATTGAAGAAGCTAATACTACAAATATTTTTTCAAGAAATAAAGAATCAGCTAATAAATTCTTTACTACTGATGAATTACAAAAAATTATTGACGAAATTGAAAAAAGATGGGTTGTTGATTAATGGATAAAATAATGGCTTTGGATATAGGTACAAAGAGGATTGGTATTGCTCTAAGTGATTATTTGCATATAATTGCAAACGGTCATTCCTATATAAGCCGTAATCCTGAAATTGAAGCTATAGAAAAAATTAAGAAAATAGCCGAAGAAAACAATGTAAAAAAAATTGTGGTGGGTGTACCATTCAATATGGATGGCAGTAGAGGATTTCAAGCAGATGATTGTATAAATTTCTCTAAAAATTTTCCGGAATTTGTTGTTATACAAGAAGATGAAAGACTAACATCTGATACCGCAGAAGAAAATTTAAGAAATAAAAAAATAGATTTTAAAAAAGACAAAGGTTTAGTTGATATAGAAAGTGCTTGTATTATACTGGAACAATACTTATCGAAAAATAATTAATAAAGAAAGCAGGTAAAAATGTCAGAAGAAAAAAGAATTATTGAAACCGTAGATGAAAACGGAAATGAAGTTAAATTTGAATTATTTGATATAATTGAATTCGAAGGCCAAGAATACGCTCTTTTAACAAATCCTGAAGATGAAGATGATGAAAATATTGTCGTTATGAAGCTGTTAAAAGAAGGCAGCGGTTATTCTTTGGAAACTATTGAAGATGACGATGAATTTGATAAAGTTTCTGAATATATCGAATCATTAGAAGACGAAGTTGAGGATTAATCTTGTTAGAAAAATTTACGGAAAAAGCTATTAAAGTTGTCACAGAGGCTCAAAATCAGGCTAAATTGATGCAGAATGTTTCAGTTCAACCTGAACATTTTTTGCTGGCTCTTGTTAAACAGGCAAGAGGTATCTCTTTAAATATATTTAGAACATATAAGATAAATTTTGAGGATATTCAAAAGGTTGTTGAAGAAAAATTGAGATTTGAAAAATCATCAAGAATTTTTTCTGCACCGCCTTTTAGTACCGCAAGTAAGGATTTACTAAAAAAAGCTTCTGATATAGCTGAAAAAACTTCTAATCAAAGTATTTTATACGAACATATTTTTCTTGCAATTTTGAACGATAAAAATTCGTATATTTCAAGAATTTTAGAAAAATTTAACTTTGATGTATATAAATCTAAAGATTTACTTTCAAGATTAGTACAGAGAAAAGTTAAAAAAGTTCTTCATCCTGAAGCTGATGGCACTACAAAATTACCTGCTGAATTACTGGATACTGAAAATTTGCTTTCAGGCAGCAAAGATGTTTTCGACAGGGCGATGTCAAAACTTTCAGCATCAAATTATGAAATTTTAGGTACTGAACAAATTATTTCTTCTATTCTTGAAGATTCTGATTCTGAATTGGCAAAAATATTGAATAAAAACGGTTTAAACAGCCAAGTTTTTGAAGATAAGCTTAAAGAATATACTTCAAGAAAAGACGAATTTGAAGGTAAACAAATTATATTTACTCCAAATGCATTTTTGGCGATGAATACTGCAATTGAGTGTGCAAAAGAATTAGGCTCTTCTGTTGTTACGCCGTCACATTTGATTTTAGGAATTTTAAAATCCAAAAAAGGTATTGCTTATAATATTTTAAAGCAATTAAACATTTCAGACGTAATGTTGGAAAAAGATGTTTTAAAACCGATTGAAAATCAAATGCCGGAAGCTATTACAATAATGAAATTAGCTAAGGAAGAAGCAAGACGTATCGGGCGAAATACGGTCGGTACGGAGATGTTTTTGCTGGGAATTATTTCTGAAGGCAACGGAATAGGTGCGAAAGTTTTAGAAGAACTTGAAGTTACGATTAAAGATGCAAGGTTGAGTGTTGAAGAAATTATCGGTTACGGTGATGACTATTTTGATTCTGAAATAACTTTTACTGATAGAGCTAAAAAAGTTCTTGAAGAAGCTTGGAAGCTGGCAAAATCAAGAAATGAAGAAAAGATTGAATCTTCTCACATTCTTTATGCAATAACAAGTTTTCCTGATTGTGTAGCAATGAAGGTGCTTGAACAATTAGGGGTTGATGTTGTTGAAATTAAACAAGGAATTATTCTGGAAAAACAAAGAAGTGAAAAATAAAATTGAAAAGTTCTTGCTTGACTATAAACTTACCGCAGAAGAAAATATTCTGGCGGTTGGCTTTTCGGGTGGTTATGATTCAATGGCGTTGCTTGATATTTTAAAAAAACTTTCTGATAAATATAAATTTAAAATTATTGCTGCACATTTAAATCACAACTGGCGTAATGAAGAATCGCGAGCAGAAGCAGTTAATTGTGAAAATTTTTGTAAAAAAAATAATATAAAATTTTATACAGAAACTTTAGATGTGAATGAAAAGCATACGGAAACCCGTGCAAGAGAATTGAGGTATCAATTTTTTAATCGTGTCATAGACAAATTTTCAGTAACAGCATTAATGACGGCTCATACAAAAAGCGATACTGCAGAAACTCTTATATATCGACTTATTAAAGGTACAGGCATAAAAGGACTTCAAGGTATTGCGCCAATTTTAGGTAAGATTTACCGTCCTATGCTTGATATTTCAAGAAATGAAGTTGAAAATTATTGTGCAAAAAATAATCTTATTCCAAATGATGACAGTTCAAACAAAAATCCTAAGTATTCTCGTAATTTTATAAGAAATAAGGTTATACCTTTATTTAAAGAAATTAATCCTCAAGTTGAAAATTCTGTTAATTCATTATCAATTTTGGCATATGAGGAAGAACAAATTATTGGTGAGTATATAAATTCTTTGAATTTATACGATGGTGACAAAATTAAATCTGAAGTTTTTAAAAAACTTTCTTTAAATCTTCAAAAGAGATTGATTTATGAAATTTATGTCGTAAATGATTTTGAATATACTCAAGAACGTGTTAAAAATGTTCTTGATTTTGTTCTGAAAAATATAGATTCTAAGTCAGGTAAAAAGTGCTCTATAGATTCAAAACATTGGTTATTTGTTTCGGATAAGTATATAAAAGTTATCAAAATTACGAATAAAAATTCGGATGAAATCTATATTTGTAAAGAAGGTGAATATAATTATGGCAATTATATTTTTACAATTGAAAAATGTGAAAATATGCCGAAAACTTATCCGCCCGATTCAGAATATAAAGCTTACGTTGAACTAAATGATATTGATTTTGTTCTTCGCACACGAAAAAATGGTGATAAATTCAAGCCGTTAGGTTCTGAAGGTTTAACAAAATTAAAGAAATATTTTATTAATAAAAATATTCCTCAGCATGAAAAAGATTCGATTATTTTACTTTGTAAAGATGATGAAATTCTTTGGGTGAGCGGTTATGCTATAAGTGATAAAATAAAGGTTGTCAATAATTGCACACATGTGTTAACATTAAAGAAGATAGGCGGTACATGATGTTAAAAATGATTACAGAAGAAGATTTAAAAGTTTTAATCTCAGAAGAAGATTTACAAGAAGGTATTAAACAGCTTGGTAAAAAGCTTAATGATTATTATAAAAATGATGAGTTGTATGTAATTTCAGTATTAAAGGGTTCTGTAATGTTTACTGTTGATTTGGTAAAACATTTGAAAATGCCTTTGAATATGAATTTTATAAGACTTTCAAGTTACGGTTCAGGTTTTACTTCATCAGGAAAAGTTAACGCTGTTGATATATCGCTTCCCGACCTGAACGGTAAAAATGTTATTATTGTTGAGGATATTATTGATACCGGTTTGACTGCAAAATTTTTAATTGATTTTATGAAGTTAAATTTTAAAACAAAATCATTAAAATTCTGTTCTATGTTAGATAAAGTTGAAACAAGGAAAGTTGATGTACATCCTGATTTTTCCTGCTTTAAAATCGGAAATCAATTTGTAGTCGGATATGGCTTAGATTATGATGGATTTTATAGAAATCTTCCTTATATAGGATATCTTGAAACTTAACTATGTATAATGAATTAATAGCTTTAATTCCAAAATTGCTGGCAGTAGAAATATCAACTGATGATTTTGATGCTTATTTTGATTTGTTAAAAAATATTATTAACTTTAAAAATTATTATGTTTTTTTTCTTAATTCAGAAACTATACAATTAAAATCATCGAGTTTTAAAAATAAACAATATAAATCCGTTGAAATCTCAAAAACGCTTGCTAAAGATTTATTTAATCCAAAGGCTGATTTTTTAAATGAAAATTCAGAATTGATAAAATTATTAAATTTAAAGGGAAATTCATTTTTTGTATCAAAGTTGTGTGTAAAAAATATAGTCTACGGATTTGTGTTGTACCAAGATTTTAGTACCGATACAAATGTTATTGATATGGTGACAAGTATTTTGTCATATAAATTAAAGGATTTGGAGTTGTCAAATGTTTTCAAAATTCAGCAAAAAGCATTGAAAAAAGCAGTAGAAGATACTCATGAGGCTTATAAAACAATTAAAAATCAAAATAAAAAAATATTAGCTGCTGATAAAATTAAAAATGATTTTTTGGCAAGTGTTTCTCATGAACTTAGAACCCCGCTAAATGCGATTATAGGTTTTTCTGATATGTTGAAAACTCAGGCGTGCGGTAAACTTAATGAAAAGCAGGCTGAATATATTAATGATATACAAATATCAGGTATACAGCTTTTGGGTATGGTTAATGAAATTCTTGATATTACAAAAATTGAGGCTAATGCAATAAAACTTGTCAAACGTTACTTTGAAGTTTCGCGCCCTATTGTTGAAACAACAAATTTATTGATGCCGCTTATAAAAAGTAAAAATATAAACTTGTCTGTTAATATAAATAAGGATATTGATATTTTTGCCGATTTCCAAAAGGTTCAGCAAATTTTGTATAATTTGTTAAGTAATGCAATAAAATATACTCCTGAAAATGGTTCTATCGATGTAAACGTTTCAAATACCAATAAAAAAGTAAAAATTTCAGTGAAAGATTCCGGTTGCGGAATTGATAAAAAATTTCATAAAAAAATATTTCAAAAATTTGTACAGTTGGAAGATGCTTTTTATAAAAAAGAGACCTCTACGGGGCTAGGTTTAACAATTACTCATCAGCTTGTAAAATTGCATGGCGGTTCGATTAAAGTTAATAGTGAAAAAAACAATGGTGCAGAATTTATTGTAACACTTCCGATTGACTCTTAACTTCTTTTCTAATCCGAGATAAGGCTCTTAGCATTTCTCCGTAATCGTCAATTCTGACTAATTCTGCACGATATTTTGCTGCGTTGCGAACTCCGGATATGTAATATCCATATAGTTTTCTGATACATTTTATACCAACATCAACTCCTCTGTGTGAGATTTCATTTTCCAAATGTCTTGTAAGAGTATCTATTTTTTCGTCAAAATCAGGTTCTTTTATTCTGATTCCATTTGTTAAAAATTGTTCTATTCTGTATGGTAGAGTAACATCACCTAAAACTCCTCTGCCAATTGCAACTCCATCAGCATGTGAGAGTTCAAGACATTTTTCTGCCGATTCTATAGAAGTTACGTCGCCGTTCGCAAATACAGGAATATCAACCGAATGTTTTAAATATTTTATTTTTTCCCAATCTGCTTGACCTGAATACATTTGAGCTCTTGTTCTGGCATGAATTGTTATAAAATCCGCTCCCGCCTCTTGCATCATTTCACCAAATTTAACGTAATTCATAGTTTCTGCTGTATATCCAAGTCTGAATTTTACGCTTACAGGTATATTTACGGCCTCTTTTACAGCTTTTACTATATCCTGTGCTAATTCAGGTGTTTTCATCAAGGCTGAACCATCTCCTCCGCATACAACCTTTTTTACGGGACATCCCATGTTTATATCTATCATATCAGAACGATTTTCCAAGAATTTTGCCGCACGAGCCATTAACTCAGGTTTATGACCGGAAATTTGGAATGCAATGGGTGAATCTTCAGCAGATTTTTTAATGATTGAACAGTTGTTTACATTGTTTAAGCCTTCAGAGCTAATCATTTCAGTTGTAATTAAACAATCTTTTGAATGTTCTCTGACAAGGCCTCTTAGGACAATATCTGTTATTCCTGCCATCGGGGCAAGTGAAACTTTTTTTGAAATAATTTTTTCTATTAAATCATCCATAATTAATTTACGCTTACAGCATATGCTTTTAAATCGTTTAGTCTTGTTTGTGCATATTTTTTGTAGTCGTCTTCATCCGCACTTGATGAAACAAATTTTTTATAATAAGTATATGCTTTTGTATATTGACCTAATGAATCATATGCAGTAGCAATTAAATAATTTGTAATAACAAGTTCAGAGTTTGCCGTTACAGCTTTTTTGTATTCTTCAATTGCTTGAAGAGGTTTTTCTTGTGCATCATAAATCAAACCTCTGTAATAATATGCGTAAGCATTCTTGCTATCTTCTGTTAAAATCTGGCTTATTAATTTTAAGGCTTGGTCATAATTCTTTTCATTATATAGCTCAATTACTTTGTTTATCAAAATGACATTGTTTTGCTCTATGACTGTTGCAAGTAAATCTTGTGCATTTTCATTTTTTGCATTAATTTTTAATGCTTCTTGCAAATATATTTTCGCAGATGACCAGCTTTCTTTTTCTGCGTATAAAACGCCTATGTAGTAAGCAATTTCTGAATCCTGTTTGTCCTGAGCAAAAGCTTTCTTATAATATTCAATTGATTTGTCTATATTATTTAAACCTTTGTAGCAAGCTGCAATTGCAATTAATACGTCTTTTGGTGTCGGATTTATTGTTAAGTAAATATCAAGCGCTTTTTGATATTCGCTATTTGTAAAATATTTATTTGCAGCTTCATATTTATCAGAATGAACAATATCATTTATTTTTTCTGTTGTTGAAGAAATAAATTTATCGGAAGGAAATTTTGTTTTAGCCATATTTATTGTGTTTATTGCATTTGCAGAATCTTTATTTTCGGCATATGCAATGGCTAAGTTTGCATAAACTTCGGGGTTAGTATTATTGTATTTTAAAACTTCTTTATAAGCTTCTATTGCTTGTAAATAATTTTTATCTTTGTGAAGTTCTTTTGCATAATCGTACAGAGCCGTTATTGATGATTTATCAACTTGTGAATCGCTGCTGATTGTTTTTATCATTTGTTCCGGCGTCATTGTGTCCT
Organism: uncultured Muribaculaceae bacterium; assembly: GCA_964383455.1. Lineage (GTDB taxonomy): Bacteria > Cyanobacteriota > Vampirovibrionia > Gastranaerophilales > Gastranaerophilaceae > UBA6984. The sequence goes on from CAYLHN010000026.1 coordinate 14,088, forward strand.
TCATTAAATTAAACATTTCTTTTTTTGCAGTTTGTGAAGTTGGATTCATTGCCAAAACTTTTTGAAATGCTTTTATTGCTTCTGTTTTTTCTCCGAGTTGTGCCAAAGCTTGAGCTCTATACAGTGTAGCTTCTTTATGGTTTGGATATAAAGTTAAAATAGAATTATATGCTGACAAAGCACTGTTATAGTCGCCTTTTTGCTGATAAAGCGTACCTAAATTTAATCTTGTTGTAACATTTGAAGGATCTATACTTTCAGCAGTTTTGTAATATTTTAATGCTAAATCATATTTTTTTTCTTTTTGGTATATTGCACCTAAGCTTGTATTAAGTTCTGCACTTTTTGGTGAGTTTTCAAGCTTTTTTGTATATATTTTTTCCAGTGCGTATAAGACTTCGGTATTATCTGAGCCGTTTGCTAAAATTGCATTATATTCTCGTACTGCTAAATCATCTTGATCTAATTTATCTAATATTCGTGCGTATTTTAGTCTTAGAGTGGAAGAATCAGGGTCTATGGCAACTGATTTTTGATAATATAATACAGCTTTTTTATTATTATCAAGAACTGACATTATATCACCAAGGTTTGAATAAGCATGTTTTTTTATGTTGTTATCACCATTTGACGCTGCTAATACAAATTCATATCCTGCAGCAGGTAAGTTACCGTTTTTTCTCAGTTCAACCCCGCGGTTATATCTTTGTTGAGCAGCTTTTGACTGCCCTAAAGAATTCATACATTGTTCAAGATTGTCTATTGTTGTATTTATTGCGTTTAATGACGGTGTTACATCTTTATCTTCAGGATAATATTTTAAATAAAATAATGCTGCTCTGAAGTCGTCTGCGGCTTTTGCATAATCATTTTCCGAATTAGCGTAATAAGTTCCGCGTGCTAAATATGAATTTATAAGTCCTATTCTTGCCGAATTATCAAGATAGTTTATTCTTAAAGCTTTTTTAAATTCATTGATTGCACTTGAATATTGTGATGCGTTTAAATATTTTTGTCCGTTGTCATAGTAAGTCTTAAAATCATTTGCTAAGGCCGGACAAACGAATGCAACAAGTAATATTAATGCTGATAGTATTTTTTTCATATAACTTACCTCATTTATATATGTATTATAATCCTAGCATAAATTTATTGACATAGACAGTTTACTAATATATACTTTATGTAACGATTTGTAACAAAAAATGCAAAAGTTGAAATCAGACAATCTAAATCGTTTTTATTATAATGTATGGTATGTGGTAGTACCGGAAAGTTAGAGGTCGATTATGGCATACGCAGGAATAGCAACAATGCTTTTAGCTTATAAAATGCGCAAATCTGATAAAGAATTTGATCTTTTACAGATTTCGCAAAAGATGACTACCGCAACTCGTCAGTCAAGTGATTTTGTTGAAGAGTACGAAAATAAAAAAGCAGCATTAGTAAAACAATTCGGCGGTGATGATGCTCCGGGATATGAAGATGCTCTTGATGATTTGACACAAGAACATGATATGCAAATGGCAGAAATTGCTGATTGGGAAGATGAATTAGAACAACAGCAAAGCAATTGTGAAACAGAAATTTCATTATTGAATGGTTATATCAATTCTTGGCAGTCTGCATTACAACAGAATATTTCAAAAGACCATACGTACGGTGCAGTTCAATAATAGCAAAGAATATGACAAAAAGAAGCTTTCGGGCTTCTTTTTTTATGCATATTTTTATAGTAAAATTAAAATATGACATATAAAGGCGAAAAATTGGGTGTATTTATTGTTCCGACCGGTATAGGCGCTTCAATTGGCGGATATGCAGGTGATGCAAGTACTTATGCAAAACAATTTGCAGAAGTTGGAAAACTTATTGTAAATCCAAACGTTGTAAATGCGGGATGTTTTTCAGGAATTTCTGAGAATATGCTTTATGTTGAAGGGTATTCTTTAGATAATTTTTTTAAAGGAAATATCGGATTAAAGGAAAGTACAAATAATAATATTGGTATTATCTTTGACAAAAGTATACCTCAAGATATTTTAAATATACATATAAATACAATCAATGCGGTAAAGACAGTGTATGGCATAAATGTGTCTTTATTCGATATTACTGATGATGAAGTCGGTGTTGAATTTTTTATTGATAAAAGCGGTATTTCAACAGGATGTGTTAAAAATGTAGAAGCACTAAAAGATAGTGCGTTAAGGTTATTAAAAAAAGGTTGTAATGCAATAGGTATTGTATGTTTATTTGATGATAGCGCCGATGATAAAAATCAAAATTATGAAAACGGTGTTGGCGTTGATCCTGTTGGAGGTGTTGAGGCTGTAATTTCACATTATATTTCTCGTGAGTTTAAAGTTCCTTGCGCACATTCTCCTGCTTTTGCTAATTGTGAAATCTCTTCTAAAATTGTAAACCCAAAATCTGCATCAGAATATATAACTCCCACTTTTTTACCTTGTATTTTGCTTGGATTGAATAATGCTCCGCTTATAGAAAGAAATTCTGATATAATGCTTAAAAATTTAGATTACGTTATTGTTCCTGCAGATGCTTTAGGTTCAGTTCCTGTGCTGGAATCAATAAAAAATAATATTCCTGTATATGCTGTTAAAGAAAATGTTACTATTCTTAACGTTACAAATGAAT
>CAYLHN010000027.1:0-16689 GCA_964383455.1 uncultured Muribaculaceae bacterium
GATTATGCAACTGACAGATTCAGAGAACACGTTGAAAGATTTGAAACAATTGCTGATATGATTGATTCAGGCAATATTGATGAAGCAAAATTGTATGCAATTGAAGACATTGACAACTGCTTTCCTGACATTGATTACAGAGTATATCTTCCGATAGAAGAAGGTGTAATACCACAACAAGCAAAAAAATTACAACCGCTATATAAATAGTTGTTATAAATAGAAAAAACGCCATCGATTATAAAATCGATGGTGTTTTTTTATTTTAAGTTCTGTAAAAGTATTTATATAAACTAAATAATATCAGATATAAAATTGTCCACCAAATCCAAAAATTTTTATCATATACACTTTTAAATTGTTCAAATTTGAAAATTACAGGTTTCAGATATACAAGGTTGGATTTATCAAGTAAGTGATTGTATTGTTTTTTTGTGATGGTTTCATTCTTAACATAAGGTTTGAAAAAATTTTTGAAGTCCCTATGAGCAAAAGATTCCGTCATTGACCAAAATGCATATTTATTACTTTCTTTTATATCAGTTATATCATTATTAAATGTGCTTCTTACAAGAGTTCTAAGTGCAGATTCAGAAATTTCAGACTCAATTAAGCCTAATTTGTGCAGTATAATTATTCTTTGAAAAACTATTTCAGCAACAACAGTTATTACCCTTTCAAGCTGTATTATGCTTAACTCAATTTCATCAAAGGCATCAATTTTCCATATAAGTGATAAAAACGGTGTTTTTAATGCAGATAAGATATTATGTCTGTCTATCCAGCTATAGTTGTTCTTTTTTAACAGATGACCAGCCTTTAGTAAGTATCTGTAAGTTAAATTTTCAGCATAAGATTTCTTAATTTTATCTTTTAGATATCTTGATTCATTTTTATTCAAATAATCGAGTAGTGATACATTTTTATTAAATTCAATTTTGTCACCTGTTACGTTTTCCATTGGTACATTTAGCGCGCTATTCAATTCTTCATTATCTATAATATTGTATTCTTTCAGTATTTCTAATTTTGTTTTATATACAAAATTAACTTTGTATTGTAACTTTTCGGCAACTTTAGTTGTATCAAAGTTTCTAAATAAACCGTCTTTTACCATTTCAGACAAAGTCATTGTATCAGTATCAAGTTCTTGTTTAAATGTTTCATAAATAGTATATGCGATTTGATGTAAAACAAAGTCAATATTTTCATCTGAAATATCTAATCTTAGCAAAGCTATAGTTTTAAGGAATATCCAACTTGAAATTTGATTGTATGCAAAGGTACATTTTTCTTTTTCAACATCTGCCCCATAGTAGTATGAAAAGTTGGTTGAAAACGTATATAAATAGGTCAGAACTTTGTCAGAGATATAATTTTTTAATGATGTCAAGTCTTCAGGTACTTGTTTAGCAAGCTGAGGAAATTTATTCTTTGTAAATTCTATTAAGTCATAATAATTTTCATCATATTGTTCAAAAACTTCTTTTTTTCTTAACAATAGCATACTGTCTTGCTTTAGGGCATTGTTCTTGTCCTGCTCTGTAATCAAACAGTCTTTTTCATACAAATCCAAAACTTTTTGATATGCTATTCTTACTACTAGTTCCAATTTAAACAAGGTATAGTCATCAGTTAAGTTTTGTACTATATGCTCTAATACAACAAAATATGCTGCATCGAAAATTTTACCTAACATATCATTGTGGTACTCGTTAGAAATATTTGCCCTTAGCAAATCGATTGTTTTATGAAATGTCCACTCAACTATAGCTTGGCAGGCGAATTCAAATTTGTCATCTTCAACAGCAATCTTGTTGTCTTCTGATTTTAATCGCTCAGCAGTTTGAATTGCACTATTTTGTACTTTATTTTCTATGTACTTAATTGTATCAGCATTGTTCAAATCTTCAGGTATAGTATCTCTGACCTGTTTTCTAAGTTTATTAGCAAATTTTATGTAATCAAAATTAGTTTCCATAGTTGTCCTTATACTGATTTGCTTTATAATTTTATTTTACCAAATGTAAGATAATCTTTGCTATTATTAATATTGCAATGACGCTCCAAAATATTATATCCTTTACCTTGTCACTTTTTTTAGGATACATGAGTTTGTTTATTGTCGGCATTAGGTATTCAAGATAAGACTTACCTAATAAAGCGTTATATTGCTCTCTTGTTATTGTACCTTCATCAACGTAGTCTTTAAAATACTTTTTGAAATTATTGTTTGCAAATCCCTTTGTATATTCAAATGTATCTTTTAATTTGTCGTTGTCTTTAATATAGACCATTTCAAGGTCAAAAATTACAGTAGCAAAGTACTCAAGTGCATATTCAGTTTCTGACATTTCAAGCATATTCAGCTTGTGTAAAATAACAACCCTGTGAAAAATAATTTCAGCGGCTACAGTTATCAATCTTTCAATTTGCATAGTATTAAATTCAAATTCTTCATATCCTTCAATTTTTGATAGGACAGCTTCTAAAGCATTTCTTAACGCCCCAACAACTATTCGTCTGTCATTAGCTTTACAATTGCTTTTTTTTAGTACTTTTGCTGCTTTTAGCATATATTTGTAAATTAGATTACCTGCATAAGAAATTAATACTTTGTCTTTTAAGTATTTTGATTCTTGTGTATCAGGAGTATAAAAATTTGAGTTGTTTTCCTTACTTTTATCTTCACATAATTTATCTATGTTCGACAGACTTAAGGCATAATTTTTTTCCACTTCATCAATGATGCCTCTGCGTTCATAATCTTCAATTACTAGCTTATATTCAAAATTTACATTTGATTCAATAACTCCTAAAATTTCATCTTGTGATACTTCACCATCAACATATTGTTTTAATAGTTCATAAATAACATAGCATATATTATCTAATACTTCATCATAGTATTCAGGCGGAATGTGAGAATTTAATAAATCTATAGATTTGTGAAAAGTCCATTCAGCTATTACTTGACATGCAAATACATACTTTTCATCATCGAGGTCTGATTTGAAATTTTCACTTTCAAAACCTTTCGCCAACTTGATAACTTGTTCTTCCATTTTATTTACAATAAAATCACGCTCAGAGCGTAATTCATACGGCACAAGTCTGCGAGCCTGAGTTTTTATGTCATTTGCAAATTCTATATAGTCAAAGGATCTTTCCATGCCAAACCTTTCTTATGTATATATATAGTATAATGATTTATCTTTAAATACAAATATTTTTTGTTATAATAATTTTATAATGAAATTAATTGATATTTATAAATCAAATAAAACCGCTATTTCTTTTGAAATATTTCCGCCCAAAGAAGATTCAACAGGGAATAACCTGGATAAACTGTTTAGTGAAGTTGATAAATTACAAGGATATAAACCTTCTTTGATATCCGTTACATACGGTGCAGGCGGTTCAAACAAGGAAAAATCATATAATATTGTAAAAGGTTTAACAGAAAATAATATTACTGTTATGCCTCATTTTACTTGTGTTTGCTCTAAAAAAGAGCAGATTGACGAATATTTAGAACAATTAAAAGCTCTCCATATTGAAAATATTCTTGCATTAAGAGGCGATGAGCCAAAGGACATAAATGTTTGCTACTTAGATTTCAGATATGCTAATGAACTTGTAAGCTATCTTAATCAAAAAACTGATTTCTCAATTGCAGTTGCAGGGTATCCGGAAGGGCATATCTCCGCACCTGACATAAAGACTGATATACAAAATTTAAAGAAAAAAATCTTAGCCGGCGGAAGCGTTATTTTTACGCAAATGTTCTTTGATAATGAAAAATTATTTAGATATAAAGAATTATTAGAACTCGAAAAAATTAACGTCCCTGTAGTCGCAGGAATTTTACCGATAAGAAGTTACTCACAATTGGACAGAATGCTTTCTATGGCGAAAGTTACTCTGCCTAAAAAATTAAGCGAACAACTTGAAAAATACAAAAATAATGATGAGGAAATTAAGAAAATCGGGATTGACTTCGCATCAGCTCAGTGTCAGGAATTAATAGACAATAATATACACGGACTTCATTTTTATACGTTAAACAAATCCGATTCAGTCTCAAAAATTCTTGATAATATTAATTATTAAGTTTATATCTTAAAACAGAATTAGAACCCTGAAGTGAAATATATAACATATTGCCTTTTAAATAAAGGCCGTACGGTTTATTAACATTTGCAATCAGAATAGATACAACTCCGTCCTTTGAAACTTTTAAAACATTATTATTGTTATAATTTGCGATGTATAAATTACCAAAAACATCAATTGCTAACCCGATAGGGCCGTTAATTTTTTTATCTTTAACAAACAAAACCCTTCTTCCGTCAGGGAAAATTTTTGTTATTGAATTATCAGAATAACATGCAACATACAAATTACCTAAGTCATCTGTAACCATACCTGTCGGCCCTTGAATTCCTTCAAATAAATATGAGGCTTGAGCAGAAACAGTGTCCAAAGTTTGTAAAGGAGATTTTGCCGATTCAATATATTTTCCGCCTGCTTTAATTTTTTGAGCTAAAGTAACAGCTTGTTCATACTGAGACGCACTCTTTGGAATAGCTTCAATAAACCTTAAAGCTTTTTCATGTTCCCCTACTTTGTAAGCAATAGCAGCAGCTTTGTATATTGATTCATAATCATTTGGCTGCCTTATAAAAATTTGTTCAAAAACAGCCAAAGCAGCTTTATCCTGTCCTAAGTATTCATAAATACTTCCTAAATTATAATAAGCATCAATAAAATCAGGACTAACATTTATTGCAGAGCGAAAATATTCCGCAGCTTTTTCATATTGACCAATTTTATAGTAATCAATACCTTTGTTATAATCCAGACGAGCTTCATTTGCAATCAAAGCATTTGCAGAGATTGGTATAAATAAAAGCATTAACGTTATTAGTATCTTTTTTATCATAATTTTATATATTATTTAACTGATGAATTAATTTATGATGTTTATCGGCAAATTCTTTACCTCTTGCCTCAATTGCCATTTTTAAAATTTCAGGTAAATCGATAGCTTTTAAATCTTTAAAATTATTAGGCAATCTTAAAGACCAGTTAGCATCACCTGAAGTACCCGGAACATTATAAACATCTTTAACATTAAAGTAATCGGTAAAGAATAGTTGAATGTTTTCTGCTTTTGATGCAAATATTTCAACAAGTTTTATCTTTGCCAAAAATTCAGCATCCTGAGTCAATTTAACTATAATATCATCTTTATTTTCTGAATCAGCAAATAAATCTTCAACCAGAGCTTTTGCGTGTAAATAAGATTCGTGTGTGTTCACTAATGAATCAGCCCACATAGAAATAGGTTTATTATCGTGGGTTCCTACCATTGCCCAGCATTTTTCATTAATATTTTTGCATCTGTAAGGATGTTTATCTTTCTCAGGTACAACAAATTGAGTCAAACGCATTCCCAGTAAGCCATACTCTTTAAGGACAGCAGCTACTGGATTTGTTAAAGTACCCAAGTCTTCACAAACAATTGCATTTTTATTTAATCCTTCTTCTTTAGCTGCAGCAATAACAATTTTTTCGATTAATCTTCCGTAAGCTTTAATTTGAGCCTTAGTTAGATTTTTAACTCTTTGCTCTTTATCGGCATCAACTTCTAAATTTAAATTATCCTTTGTTATAACTGCAAATTTTCTTAAAAATTCGTGTTCAGGAGAAGAATATAATCTTCCTGCTCCTTCTTCAATTTTTGGCTTGCAACCTGCTTTATATACCCAAGGGTCGATTAAACCGACAATGTGGTCAATTCTTACTCCGCCTTTATTTTCTCTGAACATTTTTTTATAAAGTTCTTTCATCAATTTTCCGCCTTCGCCTAGCGAGCCATCGGAATTAAACATGCATTCAGGATTCATCACAGGAAAGCCCCAAGCTTGTCCGTCTGCTGAAAAATAGTCAGGAGGACAACCAAGCATCCATCCATCTAAAAAGTATTGCTGATAAGCCCAAATATCTCTGTCAGAAAACGCAACTTGTCTGTCTGCAATCATTTTGATTTTCTTTTTATCAGCATATTTTTTAGTTTCTTCGGATTGTACGCTTAAAACAAACTGACAGAACTTATAAAAATCAATTATTCTTGCATATTTATCTTCAATTTCTTGAATACGTTTTGCATATTCCATTCTTTGTTCAATGGATTTTGGGTTACATAAATTTTTATCTGTTTCTGACTTCCATAATGGCCAATAATCATTACCATTTTCCTCTGATAGAGCTTGATATAATGCATCTTTATCTAACCAAGATGAATTGTCGTGTTTATAAATTTCAAATTGTTTTCTTAGTTTTTTTAATTCTTCTGATTTAATAAAATTATTATAAGCTTCATTTAAAGCATCGTCATGGCGTCTGTATGCGTACGAAAAAGCTGTTTTATTTACGCCCTTATTCGGATTTTCATTTACAATAGAATTAAAAGTTTCAACTGACAAAATACAATCCCATTCTTTAGTTGTCAATTGTTTTAAATCAATAAATAGAGGATTTCCTGAAAAAATTGTACTTGTGTACGGAGAACTGTCACAAGATTTCAATTTTCCGTTAGGTCCCAATTGAACAGATGTAAATACACCTGATATATAATCTATTAAATTTTTTGCCCCATTTGAATTATATGTCCCGTATGCAGTGTCTTCTGTATCAACATCAGGAAAACTGCTGCCGTGAACAATTAGCGATAATTGTTTTTTACCAAGAACTTTTAGTGCATCTTTAATTATTTTTTCAGGTGTTTTATCTAATAATCCCATTTTATACTCCTTATCTCTTTACTCAATTTTAACATGTTAAAAAAATTAGTACAAGATTGTTACCTTATATTAAAACAAATTCAACTGAGGAGTATCAACAACAAGCTCAGTCTGCTTTTTTACAGAAATATTCTTAGAATGATTTTTTTGTAATTTTATCATTAATTCACTTGATTTATCTAAAACTTCTTTCGGCAAACCTGCCATTTTTGCAACCTGAATACCGTAGCTTTTACTTGCACCGCCTTGAACAATTTTCCTTAAAAATATAATATCTCCATCCTTTTCAGTTATCGTAATACGATAATTTTTTATCTGCGGATAAGTTTGAGTCATAACATTTAATTCGTGATAGTGCGTTGCAAAAATACATCTTGCCTTAATCTTAGTTACTATATATTCGGCAACAGCCCAAGCAATTGCAACGCCATCATATGTGCTTGTACCTCTGCCGATTTCATCAAGTAAAATCAAACTTTTTTCTGTCGCAGAATTTAAAATATATGCGGTTTCAACCATTTAAAACATAAACGTTGATTGACACAGAGTTAAATCATCACTTGCACCAACTCTTGTAAAAATTTTATCAACAATACCAATTCTCGCCTCATCAGCAGGAACATATGAACCAATTTGCGCCATTAGTGCAATTAACGCATTTTGCCGCATAAAAGTTGATTTACCTGCCATATTAGGTCCTGTTAAAATCATAAATTGCGTTTTATCATATGAGTCAGCACATAATTCTAAATCATTAGAAACATATTCGCCTAAAGGCAAAATTAATTCTAACACAGGATGCCTGCCGTTTTTAAGAATAAAATCTGAACTATCATCAACTATAGGTCTAACATAATTATTTTCTAAAGCGGTAATAGCAAATGAATTTAGAACATCTAATTTTGCAATACAATCTGCTAAAATACGAATTTTTGATACAAATTCCTTTGCATAATCTTTGAAATCACAATATAATTTATATTCTAACTCTCTTGCTTTAAATTGAGCATTTAACACTTCATCTTCGTGTTTTTTTAACTCTTCGGTTATAAATCTTTCTCCGCCTGTAAGAGTTTGTTTTCTTACATAAGAATCAGGAACCATATTTAAATTGGAATTAGTAACCTCTATAAAGTATCCAAATACTCTGTTAAAACCAATTTTTAAATTTTTTATCCCCGTTCTTTCTTTTTCCGCTTCTTCAAAATTTATAAGCCAATTTTTTCCGCCGTTAAGTAAATCATTAAGATAATCCAAATCTCCACTCACACCTTGTTTAATTAATCCGCCTTCTTTTAGCGACATAGGCGGATTTTCTTCAATTGTGCGGTTTATTATATCAGCAAAATCAGATAAATCCTTACTAAAAATTTTAACTTCTTCAAATAAATCTGTATCTATAGTATTCACATAGTCTAACAATCTTGGAAGTTGAAATAAAGAATTTTTTAAACTTATAAAATCTCTTGGATTTGCAGAATTGTTACTTAATCGAGTTGCCAATCTCTGAATATCATAAATTTGTTCCAGTGTATCAGACAAGCCTAACCTTGTTTCTTCCAAATTAATAAGCTGTTCAACGAAATTTTGCCTTTTTTCAATTTCAGAAATATCTTTTAACGGCTGACAAATCCATGAACTTAATAATCTTGCTCCCATATTCGTTTTAGTTCTATCTAAAGCCCATAATAATGAACCATACTTATTCTTATCTCTTAATGTTTCAGTCAATTCTAAATTTTTTCTGGTACCGGAATCTATCAGAACATATTCATTCAATACATACGGAATTATTTTTTCAAACTTTGGAAACCCTTCTTTTAGTGTTTCCCAAATATAACCCAATAATGCTGCTGCAGCTCTAAAACCACACTTACAATCATCATAGCCTAATCCTTCTAATGTTTGAATTTTTAATGCAGCCTTTAAATTATTTTTAGCAAAATTTTCTTCAAAAACACTCTGCGGAACCATTGTACAATTGTACAATGCTGTTACCTCTTCAGGTAAATCAATTTTTTGCTCGGGTACAATTTGAAAAGGTTTTAATTCCTGCTGCAAAGACGGAGCAATAATTTCTGAAGGTTTTATTCTTGCCAATTCAGAAATAATAAGCTCATAAGGAGCCTGCGTAACTTTAAATTCGCCTGTTGAAATGTCAGTATATGCAAATCCGTATAAGCTTGATTTTTCATCTTTAAAAATTGAACAAATATAGTTATTTTTGTTTTGTTCAAGTAAATTACTTTCTGTCAAGGTTCCTGCAGTAATAATACGGGTTATGCCGCGTTTTATAACAGACTTTGTAAGTTTTGGATCTTCTAACTGTTCACAAATTGCAACTTTAATTCCCTTTTTAACCAGTTTTTCAAGATAAGTATCAACGGCCTTTGCGGGTATTCCTGCCAGAGGAATTCTGCCTATAACTTGCCCGCAATCACGAGAAGTTAAAGTAATTTCCAATTCCTTTGACATTTTTACGGCATCTTCAAAAAATGTTTCATAAAAATCACCCATGCGATATAAAAGTATCTTGTCTTGATTTTTCTTTTTTATTTCAAGATACTGCTGCATTGCAGGTGTCGCATCAGGTATATTAACATCTGCACTCTTAATATTATTTACATTAATAGTTGCCATGAAAATTTATTCCTATTAAAATAATATCATGTAAACTAAAAGGTAGGTAAAAAAATGAAATGCATTAAAAAAATTTTACAAATACTAATTTTGGCTTTGGCACTTGTGGGAATTCTTGCAATAGGCGGTAAAGACTACATAACAAAAAAATTGGACAGCGCTATTGCAACAACTCCTGAAGCAGTTAATGAAATAGCTAATAAAGTGGGAGATTTTTCAGAAATATCAGAAGAGTACGAAATAGATAAAGCTGCAAGCGCATTCGGTTACGAAGGAGTTTTAGCAGAACATGACGCTTCAGGGCAAAAGATGGTAGTTGTTAAAACAGGTAAAAAGCCTATTGTAACTGTTGAAGATTTTGAAAATGATAATGTTGAAAAAAAATTAATGGATTTTGTAAAAAAAATTAAATATCAATCGATGGAAGTTCAAGATTTTAGAGTTACTCAAAAGGGCACAATGGATGCTTACGGACAAGAAAATGTACCTTATGTAAGATTTTCAGCTAAAATTAGCAAACTGCCGGTTGGAAATGTTGAGGGAATTATTTCAGCAGTAAAGACATCAGATGGTGAAACAAAAATGCTTGTATCAGTAAACGAAGGAAACAAATACTCGCAAGATATTGCAAACGAATTTTTTAACAATATTAAATAATCATAAAAGGTGCGATTTGAAATCGCACTTTTTATTTATAAAAAGATACATATTATTGATAATATAAATTTTCTTATTTAAAATATAGATGGAAGGATTAAAAGGATAGATTATGGATATTTTTTCGATATTTACACTTTGCGGAGGCTTAGCGTTCTTTTTATATGGGATGAACGTTATGTCATCAGGTTTGGAAAAAGTTGCGGGCGGAAAATTAGAAAAAATGTTAAAAGCCATGACATCTAATCCGCTAAAATCTTTAGCTCTTGGCGCTGGGATTACAATTGCAATTCAATCATCATCTGCTTTAACGGTTATGCTGGTTGGTTTGGTAAACTCAGGTATCATGGAATTAGGTCAAACTATTGGCGTAATAATGGGGTCCAATATCGGTACAACCCTAACGGCTTGGATATTGTCTCTATCAGGAATTGAAAGTTCTAATTTCTTTTTAAGATTATTAAAACCTGAATCATTCTCACCAATTGTTGCTCTAATCGGTATTTTGATGATAATGTCATCTAAAAAAGATAAAAATAAAAGTATTGGCTCAATCTTAATAGGTTTTTCTATTTTAATGTTTGGTATGCAAATAATGTCTGAGGCTATGAAACCATTAGCAGATATACCGGAATTTACCAATATATTAACCGCATTTAATAATCCTATTTTAGGTGTTATTATAGGTGCATTGTTTACCGGAATCATTCAAAGTTCTGCGGCATCAGTCGGTGTTTTACAAGCATTATCTCTTACAGGCGGAATAACTTACGGAATGGCTATTCCGATTATTATGGGGCAAAACATTGGTACTTGCGTTACAGCATTAATTTCAAGTATTGGTGTAGGCACTAATGCTAAAAGAGTTTCTATTGTTCATATTTCATTTAATACAATAGGAACATTGGTATTTTTGGTTATATTTTATGTGGGGAATTTTATTTTTAAATTTACTTTTTTAAAAGATAGTATAAACCCTGTAGAAATTGCATTTTGTCATACAATTTTTAACATTGCAACAACATTTATGCTATTACCGTTCACAAAGCAAATAGAAAAAATTGCAATATGGGCTATTAAATCCAAAACAGAAAAAGATGAAGAAACCGTATTTCTTGATGATTTATTGTTGAATACTCCATCTTTCGCAATAGGTGAATGTAAAAATATTGCAGCAAGAATGGGAATTATGGCTAAAAAGAATTTTTTCCGCTCCGTTAAAATGATTAACAAATTTAGTGAAAAACGTATGGAAAAAATTCTTAGAAAAGAACCAAGAATTGACTTATATGAAGACAAATTGGGCACCTTTTTAGTTAAACTTTCAAGTAAAAATTTAACCGAGAAAGACAGCCACGAAATTTCTAAACTTTTACATTCAATTAGCGATTTTGAAAGGATTGGAGACCACGCAATAAATATTCTTAAAGTAGCTCAAGAAATGAATGAAAAACAAATTGCCTTCTCTGAAGATGCAAAACTTGAATTAAAGGCGGTCGTTAATGCATTATCAGAAATTATGGATTTAACAACAGAAGCTTTTTCAGAAAATAATATCGAAAAAGCAAAAAAAGTTGAACCTCTTGAACAAGTTATAGATTTATTGATAGGCTATGCAAAAAATAATCACGTTGAAAGACTTCAAAAGGGTAACTGCACTATTGAATTAGGCTTTATGCTTACTGAAGTTTTAAATAATATCGAACGTGTTTCAGACCATTGCTCTAATGTTGCGGTTTGTATAATTCAATTGGAACAATCTTCTTTTGACAGGCACCAATATTTGAACACACTTAAGAATTCAGGTGAAGAAGAATTTAAGCAAAATTTTGAACACTATAAAGAAAAGTATATATATAGTCAAAATATAGTACTGAACTAGTTTTTCATATGTTTTGTAATTATATTCATAATATCAAATTTTGAATGAAGTCCTGTAAATCTATCTACTTCCTCTCCGTTTTTTAACAAAATAAATGAAGGAAGAGAATTAATTTTATATTTACGAGCAATTTCTTTATTTTCGTCAGTATTAACCCTGCCAATCCAAACTTTATCAAGCTCTTCTAAAATTGGTTCCTGACGTGTACAAAATCCGCACCAATCTGCAAAAAATTCAATTAGTTTCAACCCTGTAGATGTTTCTTTTAAAAAGTTTTCATTATCCAATTCTTTAATCATATTTTCTCCTTTTTGATAAATATAAAATAAATTTGTAAAATTTAAATTATACAATAGGGCATATTTTTTTTAATACAATGGCAATTTTTGTTTATATTTTGACTTTATATAAATATATAGGAAAGGTGTGTTTTGAAATTAACTAATTTTTCAAATCCTCAAATAGGATTTAAAGCCGCACAAGTAAACATTGTTGCTACTTCTGATAATCACGGCAACGTACATAATTTACCAAAATTAGTTGGCACCATTGAACAAAATAAAGGCGATATTTTTAAAAAAGCTGATGAAAAAAGCACACTAAATATGTTTGCTATTGCAGGCGATTTCTTCATGAATCCTCATAAAAAAGGTTACATGACAAAACCTGAGCTTTCAAACGGCGACATTCAGGCTAACTTCTTAAATAAAATTGTAAATACAGTTAAGGGCATTGTTAAAAATAATTTTGACACGGTTTATGCACCCGGCAACCACTGCTATGACGGCGGAGATGAATTCTTATACAGCAAATTAAAAGATGAACCGGTAAAAACTCTTGTAACAAACGTAGATTTGGAAAAATCACCGCTTGTTTCAGGATTAATGAAAGACCATAAAGATATCGTTAAATCTATGGTTTACGAAGTACAAGATGACAAAAACCCTGATTTAAAACACGATGTTTTATTCATGGGTGTTACAATTCCGTGTTTAAAAGGTAAATTAAAACAAACAGAGTTATACGATAACAGTAATAAAAAAGATACTCAAATTTCAGAACAAGATTTGCAAAAAACTTTTGAAGAATTAAACAAAGAAGTCCAAGCATTTAAAGAAAAACATCCAAAAGGAGCTGTAGTATTACTTTCTCATATGGGTGCTCCTATCTCTAAAATGATAGAAAAAAATGTTCCAAACATTAACTTTATTTTAAACGGTCACGATCACACAAGAGATAATGCTGATGACGGTAAAACTTTAATCAACTCTTTAGGTAAAGATAATGAAATTATCAAATCTGTTAATTTCAGATTTAATGATAACGGTGATTTAGAAGATGTTGGCTACAACATGTTTATCACAGATAACTTTGATGAAAACAAAGAAGTAAAAACTTTCTTAAATAAAAATTTTGAAGAAGATGTTAAACCTTTAGTTAATATGAAAGGTGCATCTGAATTAGAATATTCTGACAAAATAAGATACGCTAACACTGAATTAACAAACTTTTTGACAACATCAGTTATGGAAGAAGCTCAGAAAGAAATTCCTGATTTAGCTTCTGTTGCACTTCAGTCTTCTTATGTAAGAGGCGGTATAAAACAAGGTTCTACAAACTTAAACTTATTAAAAATATTTGACGGCATTGACGTTGAATCTCAAAACTTAAACGCTGGCACAGTTAAAGGTTCTGATATGGTTGATATAATTTCCAAAAACGTATTATCAAATCTTGAAGCACCTACAAGAAACACTTTAATTCAATGGTCAGACTTCCAAGTTAACAGAACAATGATTGAAGATATCAAAAATGGAAAATCTGATAAAACTTTTGCAGATGCGGTTAAATGCAGAAACCAAAAAACAAGTGAATTTGAAAATATTGATTTGAATAAAGATTACAAAATTCTTTTATCAAACAAAATGCTTTCTAAAAAAGATTTTGCAGGCGTGAAAGAAAACTTTAAATCTATAGGCAAAAACTATGATGATTTCTTTAGAGCAAATATTATAGGTAAAAACTTTGAAGTTGATGCAAACGCACCAAAAGTCAAAGAACAAAGAGTTTTATAGTAGTAAAGTATAACATTTATATAAAAATTGGCCGTTTCATACAATGAAACGGCCAATTTAATGTTTTATGATAGAGTTGTAAATCCTCAACTCTTTTGATTGCTCTATTGCCTGTACATTAAGTGCGGGCTTTTCTTTAACCTAATATTAAAAAATAATCACCTGGTTGTAAATAAAAATTAAAGTATTTATCGATTTAAAAACTTGGTTTACTACGATAATAACCTTTGACTTTTGTACCATCAGAGCGTGTATAGGCTTTTACATAAATCACATTTCCTGAAGTTAATATTTCGCGCTCCATATCGCCGTTTGTAGGAATACCGATAAATTTTAACTGTGACATTATTTCCTTTTCATAATTTTCAAATTCATCATTTGTCATCGATGAAATATCTTCTCTTGTAAAAATTCTGTTATTGCCGGTTAATGGATTTGTATACCTAAATAAAGGAGACTCGATGTCATGAGTATCTATTGGAGCAGCAAAGCCAAGAGGTTTTCCATTATTCTGCACACCTCCTACGCTTCTTGTCGGAATATAGGGTAAATCTTTTCTTTCTTCATTAAATTTACGGGAATCATCTAAATTTGTAATTAATAGTCCTGACATTATTCTTTGAACAACTTTGTTTGCTATAATATCTTTTTGTTGTTCTTTAGAGAATTTACTAAAATTTGGATATTCTTTGCGAATTTCATCATATATTTGTTGCCCTTGCTGATTATTCCACATGTCCATGTTTGCTTCGCGAAAATCTTGACCATTTTTATTACCTTGCCGCTCATGTTGTTCGCTTATTCTTTTTGCGACAAATTTGCTATATCTTTGTGAAAGAATACTTTGCATATACGCGTGCCTAAATGCGTCTGCCTCATTATTCCAGGCAACATTATTTTGACCTATATCAAAACCATATTGTTTTTGATATTTTAATGTATCTTTTAACATTTCATTAATAAATTCAAGTTCTTTATCATTAATGTAGTTTATAGAATCATTTTTTTTATTCATTTTATTTCCTTTCATTTTTATTTGTTATAATATGTATTTATGAATTTAATAAAATATATTTGCGCAAATATTTTATCTTTTATTGGAATTTGGTTATTTTTATTGACAATATTTTTTATTACGACAGACTATCATTATGAAACTATTGTATCAATTGGTGATTCATTAATCGAACATAGGTTTATTTATTTGACATCAATTTTTTATTTAATAATAGCATTGCCAATAGAAATTTTGTTTCACAAATTTACACGCCATAGATTTATTTTAAATATCAAATTTAAAAATGAATTCTTTACGCAAACATATAAAACTTTGTTTTGGTTCGGCTTAACAAGCTCTATATTTTATTTGTCCGTTTATATTTGGGGTATATCTAAAATTTAATAAAGCTTAAATGCTTTAAAATAATTATATATATAATTACAAATTTAAAATATTTAATTTTTTTACTGCGATATTATCGAATCTGCACAAAACCTCCTTTTAATATTAATTACACAATATCCATATGAATTTAATTAGGATAAACTATATTTTAAAATATAAATACAATTATACTATTTTTGTAGTAAAATGTCAAATTTAAGCACATTTAAAAAGACCGTAAACTTTATAAAGCTCACGGTCTTTTTTATAGAAATAAAATAATATTATTTCATCAATTCGCCGACTGATTTGTAAACAGCCATACGTTTTGCAGCATCCTCTTCAGCTTCAGTGTAAAGAGCTTCAGCCGCATCAGGGTTAGTATTCAATAAAGATGTATAACGTCCTTCGATTATGATGAAGTCTTGGTAACTGCCTTGAGGGTCTTTTGCATCCCAAGTGAACGGTTGTTCGTTTGCAGGATTATATCTGTATAATGGGAAGTAACCTGCTTCAACTGCACGTTTTTGTTCAGTTTGAGTTTTACCCATATCGATACCGTGAGCGATACAAGGAGCATAAGCAAAGATGATAGATGGTCCGTTATATGCTTCTGCTTCTTGGAAAGCTTTAAGAGTTTGACCTCTGTCTGCACCCAATGCAACTGATGCAACATATACGTAACCATAAGACATGCTCATCAAGCCCATGTTTTTCTTGTAAGTTGGTTTACCACCGGTAGCGAATTTAGCAACTGCACCTGTTGGTGTTGATTTAGATGCTTGACCGCCTGTATTTGAGTAAACTTCGGTGTCAAGAACAAGAATGTTTACGTTTTTGTTTTGTGCTAATACGTGGTCAATACCGCCGTATCCGATATCGTTTGCCCAACCGTCACCGCCGATAATCCATACAGATTTGTCTGTGAAGTAGTCTGCAAGTTCTTTAATTTTAGCGCATGTCTGACACATATCTTCTGCATGTTTTTCCAAAACATCTTTAAATATTTTTTTTGCCCATCTTAAAGTAGGAACTGCCGCGATAGTCCACAAAAGTTCTGACTTATCCCTTTTATCATCAAATATTTTTCGTGTAGATTGAGAGTATCTTACAAGTTCTTTTATTTTCTTAGGATCTATATCATCCATAAGTCCTGGTTGTTCACTTGCTAGCATCAAAAATGCTGCGTCTTTTTTTGCATATATATTCCAACACTCTTTATTCCAATATGGCGTTTTAATA
>CAYLHN010000028.1:0-16582 GCA_964383455.1 uncultured Muribaculaceae bacterium
ATTTATTTATATTCTTACTGCCTTAGTGCCTTAGTATCTTAATGCCTCAGATGTTACCGTTCACAATATTACTTCCATTGATAATGCTCACTGCAAACTGCGCAATGTTTTATTTGCTTAAATTTGGAAGTTTATTTATAAAATCCGCAACACCGTTGTTATTTTTATTTGTAGTTGGAGTAGTATTTGTTGGAGTTGAAGTTTGTATATTTATAACTTTATTTATAACATTTTGCGCATTAGATTTTATTTCCTGAATTTTTTGTTGAGCCTGAGCAGGTATTTGACTTTGAGAATTGTTTGAACCGTTTGTTTCAGAAGTTGCATTTACTCTCGGAGTTGAGAGCCATTTAAAATATTTTACAGACGAAGTTGAATCAACAGGCCCTGTTATTTGAACCTTAAATTCTTTCGTATTCTCTTGAGAAGGAGATAAAGGCGGAAGCATTGACAAATTTTCACCAGAAGGATTAGTCGTAATTTGATCAATTAATGAAGATGTTACTTCTCCTATTTTTGGAATAGAAGAAATCAAACTGTTTACTGAAAAATTACCAATCGGACCAAGTACCTCAACGACTTCATCAGACAGTCTTCCTAGTGCAATTATATTAACATTGTTATTTAAAATATTGTATCTGCCTGAAATATACATACTCATCGCAGGCCCCGATGTTTGAATTTTATCCAGTAATGCCCAGCCGTTATTTAAAGTTATTTGTCCCTTAATATACTTAAAATCTCCTGTCTTTTTAACTTTAACCGCGCCTGCAACTGCCCCCATTGTTGTCTTGAAAACATTGTTTGCAAGTATATTTTGCGCATATAGTAAATTTTCCAATTTACCAAGAGTTCCCATTTGACCGTTCAAAACTTGGAAATTTACATTCCCTTTCAAACTTTGCATTATTTGTTCTTCAGTAAATCCTCTTGTCGTAAGATTAATTGCATCGAAATCAAGTGAACCCTCAATTAAATTTTTCACACCTGTACAAGCATACATTGCTGATTGCGCAGTAAGATTTCTACCTTGCATATTTATGCCTGTATTTGAATATAAAAGATTATATGTAACATCACCGACAAGTTTACCGCCGTAAGCAATACCTTCAATATTGTTTAATTTAAATAAATTATTGTGTAAATTAAAGTCTGAAGTTAAATTTGTAGCAACTATTGTACCGGAAGAAAGTCTTTCAATTTTTCCTTTACCGCTTTCAATTGTTATCCCTGCATCTGTTCCCGGAGCAATTTCTGCTTGAGGAAGCTTTAACACGACAGCAGACAAAGTATCAGCATTAATGTTGGAAGCATTAAATTCCATTGTTTTTATATAAATACCCTTTGCAAAATTGCTATTCATTGTTGCAACTATATTCATAACTGAATCCGCAATATTTGCCTGACCACAATATATATCAATAACATTTTTTGTGGCATTTACGGTTAAATTTTTTATACTTGTTTCAAGAGATGGAAACGAAGCATTCGGAATATTTATCATGCCTGTAATTACAGGAGATAAGGATGTTCCTGAAATATTCAAATCCCCTTTTAATTGAACCTTTGAATTTTTAAAACCCGGAACAGATATTGTTAATTGATTAGGAATAGATATATTCAAATTATTTATATTTTGAACTTTCCCTGATAAATTAGAAATATTACCCTTTGCAAATAAAACTTTTGTTGAGCCGTGTAAATTCGCATTAAAATCACTACTTAGACTCTTATTTGTTGAAAAGGCATTAATACTTACATCATTTAATTTTAAAGTATTATTTTCAACAACCATTGAGGCATTGATTAAGGATGTTTTCCCGTAAAGAGAACTTATATCAACCAAAGATATATAATTTGAACTGTTTGCAAGAATTTGTCCGTTTATATTTTGAACTTTATCATTACCTGTAATTTTTACGGCAACAGGTAAACGTCCTGACGCATTAATTGTTTCTCTTATTGATTTATCCAAGGAGTTTTTTATATCTTTTGCACCAAGCATTCCATTTGCGGTTATATCTATATTTATTTTTGAGTTTGCATAATCTTTTATTTGACCGAGAATATCAATTTTTGAATTGCTTAAAATAATATAAACATCGTCCAAATTAATATTTTTTTCATCAAAACTAATTTTTGAATTAGGAACAGAAATATTTGGAACACCTGCCATCATTATATTTAAAGATTTAACAACACCTGTACCGTTTGTCTTTATACCGTCTGTTTGAGCATCAATTTTTGCTTCAGACATAATTGTACTCATTTTTAACGGTTTATTATAAATATTCAAATTAGATATATTAACATTAATTTCAGGTTTAATTTTATCAAGTTTACCTTTAATGGCTCCATTTAGAGTCAAAACTCCTGATTTTATATCGTTTTCTTTTAATAATGAAATTTGCCCTAAAGAAACAAGAGCAGCTTTTATAGGAATTTTATCAGCAAGAATATTCAAATTTGCATATGCATTTGTGTCAATAGAACCTTTCAAAGAAAGCGGTGAACCGTTAAAGCTTGCAGCCGCTTTTTTTATATCTATCTTATTACCGGAAAAATCTATATCCGCATTAATATTTTTTAATGCGACATTAAACATATTGTAATAAATATTTGTATCCGTAATTTTCAAAAATCCGTCGGAATTTATAGACTTGAAGTCACTTTTTATATTAAAATCTGCGTTTACTACACCATTTGCCTGTAAGCCGTTAATATCATTTATTCCTGCTATTGGAAGGACAGCATTAATCAAAGCAAAAATATTTCTAAGCGCTAAACGATTACTTTTAACATTCAAATCTATTGATTGTTTTCTTCCGTACTTAAAAAGCCCGTTAATATTTGCTTTTTCATTTTTTCCCGTATATAAATCAGACAATATTTTAATTGTATTGCCATTAACGTCTAAATTTAGTGAACTTGAAGGCAATTGCTGACCGCTTATATTTGCTGATAAATTTGAAATATCGACATTTCCGTAAGCGTTTATATCATCAAACGAACCTTTTATTTTAACATTTGCTTTTGCATTTGCTGTCAAATTTAATTTATACAGATTTTTAAGTATTGCTAATACGTTTACACGTTTACTTTGTGAATTATTATCTTTTTGTTCGTTTTGAGTAATATCGGGCAAAACAGTTGAAAGAATATCTAAATCGTACTCAAATTGTTTTCTTTCAGCAAGTAATATTTCACCTATCGCTCTAAATCTTATTTTTTTATTCAGACAAAAATCCGTAATTTTTAAATCTTTACCTTTTACAACATATTGTTTAGAAGTTGCATTATCTATTAAACTAACAGAATATTTATCCAAAATAATATTTGGCATACTTTCCGAAAATTTTAAGCCATAAGGAAGTAATTCTGTTTGCGAATTCTCAGGTTTCTCGGAATTTTCATCCTGCGGAATATATTTTTCAAGCGTAAAAGTTCCGTCTTTTTCAACACCGAGACGAGTTATCAATTTATCTAAAGATATTTTATCAATTTTTATTTTTTTTATTAAAAGGTAAGGAATTGACAGGGTAACATTTAAATTATCGGCCTGAATAAATTTTTTACCTGACTTATAGTAACCGTTAAGTTGACCAATTTTTGCACCGACAGATAAATTCCAAGAAGTCAGAACTCTTATATTTTCCGCTTTTATAATCAAACCTTGCTGTGCATTATTATCATCATTTAATTCGTATGTGTAATCATCCAATTTTATAAAATACGGAACAATAAATAAAAAAGCCAAATATAACAATAAAAATAGTATTATAACAGTTATTAATAAGATTTTAATTTTTTTATTCATCTTATCACCTATCTTTTTACTCTTGAAAAAACTTCTGCATCTATTTCATCAAAACTGTTTTCGAAGAAATAAGCGCAAGAAGCTGCCATTGACGCATTATCCGTACAATATTTCATTTCAGGAGCATGAACTCTTATACCATCATTTTCCAATTCAAACATTTTCTTTCTTATTTCACTGTTTGCAGCTACACCTCCCGCAATAACGGCTTGCTTATAACCGGTTTCTTTTAGTGCTGTCTTAACTTTTTTAATTAAAGTTGAGCTTACACATTCCTGAAAAGAAGCGCAAATATCATTTATGGGTAACTCTTTGCCGTCGAAAGATTTTACAAGCCTCAAAACAGCTGTTTTTAGACCGCTAAAGCTAAAATTATATCCCTCAACTTTTCCTTCAGGAAGTTTATACGCATAAGGATTCCCCTCTTTTGCCAGCTTATCTAATGTAGCACCGCCGGGGTACGGAAGTCCCATCAATCTTGCAACTTTATCATAGGCTTCTCCCACGGCATCATCTATAGTTTCGCCCATAATTTCTATGTCAGAATTTGATTTTACATTTAAAATTTGAGTATGCCCGCCGCTTACAAGCAGTGCAATAAATGGAGGCTTTATATCCGTATCCAGATAATTTGCGCTGATATGACCGTATAAATGATTAATTCCTATAAAAGGTTTATCATAAATCAAAGCCAATGTTTTTGCAGCATTAAGCCCGACAAGTAAACAACCTACCAACCCCGGGCCCGCAGTTCCTGCAAAAGCGTCTATCTGTTCAGGTTTAATATTTGCCTGTTCAAACGTCTCTGCTATAACAGGATTGATTGTTTCCAAATGTTCCCTTGCCGCAACTTCAGGAATAACTCCGCCGTATTTTGCATGAGTTTTAATTTGAGAAGCAACAACATTAGCAAGGACTTCACGGCCGTTTTTAACAATGGCACACGCGGTTTCATCACAGCTTGACTCAATAGCCATGATTATATTATCGTGCCCCTCTCCGATATGAACTTCTTTACCTGTAAACAGACTTCTTTTTATCATATTTGTATTATAATACAGATATAATAAAATATATACGAACTTTGAAAACTAGATATAGCAGGTGGACATCACTTTAACCTCAATGATTGGCGGTGCTTACGTCAGGAAAGGGGTGATGCTTATGACAAAAGCAATTTTGCTAATTTTATTTTTTATAATAGCAATATTATTTAAAATGCAAAAACTAGCGTTCTTGATTGCAGTCATAACGCTAGTTTTATAACTCTATAAAACAAACAAGTGATGTAAAATATTGGTTCTACCAATAGCCACTTGCTATATCTTTATTATAACTCATTTTTTAAATAATACAACCCTTAATTGTAAAATTTGTAGTAATAAAAAATTACCAAATTGAATTTTGCGTAATTTTGTGTAATTTATTTTGTTATGTCAGTATATGAAAAAATTAAGTTGATATTTTAAAAATGGTACGATTTTCGTACCATTTTTTATGCCCACTAAATGCTAACAAATTTTTCAAAATATATCAAAAATATCAAAATTTGCTTTAATGTAAATTTACAAAACCGTTGATAAATCAGCATTAAAAAAAATAAAACATATAAAATTTAACATGTTATAATACAAATATGAATTTTATAGATAAAGCAAAAATAAGAGTAATTTCAGGACGCGGCGGCAACGGTGCAGTTGCATGGCGCCGTGAAAAATTTGTTGACAAAGGCGGGCCTGCGGGCGGAGACGGCGGCAGAGGCGGAGACGTTTATCTTGTTGCAGATGAAGGTTTATCTACATTACTTGATTTCAAATATAAATCAGTTTTCAAGGCGCAAAGCGGAGAAAACGGCGGAATAAAAAATCGTTTTGGTAAAGGCGGAGAAGATTTAAAAATAACAGTACCTGCAGGTACTGTAGTAAAAGATTTAAAAACTGGAAAAATAATTGGTGATTTAACACAAGACGGTCAGGAATTGCTTGTTGCAAAGGGCGGACGAGGCGGAAGAGGAAACGCAAGATTTTGTACCCCGCAAAAAAGAGCACCACAATTTTGTGAACCCGGTGAACCACCTATTGAAAGAGAATTATCACTTGAATTAAAACTTATTGCGGATGTTGGATTACTCGGAATGCCAAATGCAGGAAAATCAACCTTTATCAGTGCAATAAGTTCAGCAAGACCAAAAATAGCAGATTATCCGTTTACAACTCTTGTTCCGAATTTAGGCGTTGTGAGAAAACCTACAGGAGACGGATACGTTGTTGCCGATATCCCCGGACTTATTGAAGGTGCTTCTGAAGGTGTTGGCTTAGGATTTGAATTTTTAAGACATGTTGAAAGATGTCGTTTTCTTGTACATATTGTCGATTTAACCCAAGAAAATCCTATAGAAAATTACAACAAAATTAACAATGAATTAGCAAAATATTCAGAAAGATTAGCTAATTTATATCAGATAGTGGCTCTGAATAAAATAGATGCAGTTGATGCTGAAACAAAAGAAAAATATTTTGAAGAATTTAAAAAGGTTACAGATGATTTATTTTTAATTTCTGCAGCTACACACGAAAATATTGAACCTCTAACATATTTAATGGCTCAAAAAGTTGATGAAATTGAAAAACCTGTGTCAGATGTTGTTGTTGAAGAAGATACAGGCGCATACGACAATGATGATAGTTCTTATGAAATAATAAAAGCCGCAAAAGATACTTTTATCGTATCAGGCGGAAAAATTAAACGTTTAACTGGTGTTACGGATGATCGTAACAGACAGCAAATCCTCAGACTGCAAAATATACTAAAAGGTAT
This sequence comes from uncultured Muribaculaceae bacterium, assembly GCA_964383455.1. GTDB lineage: Bacteria > Cyanobacteriota > Vampirovibrionia > Gastranaerophilales > Gastranaerophilaceae > UBA6984. The sequence continues at coordinate 6,635 of CAYLHN010000028.1, forward strand.
GGGAGTATTTGATGAATTACGTTTAAAAGGGATAAAAGACGGAGATACCGTAATCATCGGACATTTAGAATTTGAATTTTACGACGACGAATACTAAAATTATAAAACGAAATAATAAAATTTCATAACGCAACAGATTTTATTCATCCTGCGGAAGATATTTTGTCCAATGTTCATCGAGCTCTTTCAAAAATTCATGAGCATCTATAACATCATCTTTTGATATCGGAGGTAAATCTTCAATCATTCTCAATGGAGTTTTTAATCTGTCAAAATATTCTGCATTTAAATTTTTTGTCCCGATAAAAGCAGTTCCAAAATCCTTTCCGCAAATTTGACATTTCAAATTTATAACAATAACAGAATCTTCTTTCCGCAAAATTTGTATTGAATTTTCGTCAAAATCAGATTTACATCTTGAACAACATAAATTTTTAAATAAAACATCAATTTTGTCTGTCATAGTTTAATTGTATAATAAACAATTTAGTTTCAAGATATAAGCTGAAAAAATGTTTTGTGATAAGTTTCTATGTAATCTTAGATTTATCATTGACTTACAATTTTTTGTGTAATAACATAAAAAAATCTTATGAAAAATATTTATATTTTATTATTCATAATAATACTTAATGCACTAATTTTACAAACTGCATTTGCAGAAGAAAGTATTGTGCAAGTAAATAACGAATTGAGAGAAGAAATTGATAATAATGCAAAAGATACTGTTGATTTTTCAAAAATGAGATTTAGCGAGAATGAAAACCCTGTAACGTACAAATATTTCAATGATTATGCTGATTTACTTCGTAGTAAAATAAATTTTAATAAATTTTATTTTTTTGGATATAAACCTTTTGATGACTGGTATATGAGCTATCATTACAGATTACACAAAGACGGGACTATTTCTGATTTGCAACCTACTTTGGAAAATCACCCTCGTAAAGGAAAACCAATAAATAAATATTATGAAAATATTATACAAACCGTTCTTCCGCCACCTTTTCCTGAAAAGATGGAAATTGGTGATGTTGATGTAATATTAATAATATCGACAGAAGTAAAAACAAAAACTGAATTTCTATTTTTAAAAGAAAGCGGTATATATCAAGGTAATACAGTAATCATGCGCATATATAAAAAATCTTGGGATAGTGTTATAAGAGGAAATTATAACTATGTACGATATAGATACTGGCAATATAATAAAGATGTTATAATCGATTAAATTCAACAAATTGTATCAAAACTTAACATTTTTATATGCTGCCAATGACAAAATAAAATTAAAAATAAAAAGGAAACTAATGAAAAAACTTTACATACTTTTATTAATAATGTTAATCATTCCTACTGTTAACGCAAATGAACTTGTTTTTTCAAACGATGAAAAACAAATAGAAGATACTGTTGATTTTTCAAAAATGAGATTTAGCGAGAATGAAAACCCTGTAACATACAAATATTTTCAAGATTATGCAGATTTACTTAGAAGCCACATTGATTTTAATAAATTTTATTTTTTTGGATATAGACCTCAAAATCAGGGTTGGTATATGAAATATCATTACAGATTACACAAAGACGGAACTATTTCTGATTTGAGTTCTGCATTGGGATGTTCTCCTCGTAATGGGAAACCTATAAATAAATACTATGAAAACTTAATACAAACCGTTCTTCCTCCACCTTTTCCTGATGATATGGAAATTGGTGATGTTGATGTAATATTAGTAGTAGAAAGAAAAGCAAGAACTAGAACTGAAATTCTATTTTTAAAAGAAAGCGGTATATATCAAGGTAATACAGTAATCATGCGCATATATAAAAAATCTTGGGATTGTGTTATAAACAGAATGTATGAATACGTTATTGATGCTCAATGGCAATATCGTGACGATATAGATGATGATTATTAATAAAAATTGTATCAAAACTTAATATTTTGTCCGTAAAAACACGGACAAAATATTAAATAAAAAATGTTATGCTTTTATTTGTTAGTCGAAAAAAGGGAGATATTTATGACAAAAACAGATGAAAGCACATTACAAATTCACAAACACGCAAACGATTACAGAGATTTATGCAATTTGGCAGGTGACGTACTAAAAAAACGCCCCGTAAAACTACCCGAAGGTTACGAAGCCTTATATACTCGGCAAGGTCACTTCAATTTCAAATCAGTTGTTTACAAGAATAATGAAGAAATTGTCATTTGTTATTTGGGTACAGAAAAATTCAGTGTAAAAGATCATAGCACAAATGCAAAAATGATACTATCCGGAGAACCTACCAAACAAATGGAAGAAGCATTAAATCTTTATGATTATATCAAGAGAGAAAATCCATCGTCAAAAGTGCGAGTAATCGGACACTCGGAAGGCGGAAGTGAGGCTTTGTATGTAGGATTGTCAAGAAACTTGCAAACAGTGACTTTTAATGCATACGGACTTAAACCAAAACTGGTAAAAGAAATAAACAACCCAAATGCGGATAAATTGGTTGTAAATTACAGAGATCCTAATGACCCTGTTTCAAAATCAAGAAAACCGCAAGGAAAATCATACATAGTAGAAAACCATCAAAACAGTTTTTACGAAAAAATCAATCCTTTTGGAACTTTATCGGCACACAAAATATCAAATTTTGGTGATTGTAATAATGCAATACCCGTTGAAAATTATAAAAAAGAAAATAAATCTTTTATTGATAACATAAGCGAAGTAGAAATTACAGACAAAGATATCGCCAATATGCCTTTAGATTTATACAATATTTACGATGAAGAAATATCCTCAAGGTTAAGTAAAGGTCAAATCTTAAAAGAACATCAAGCTAACGAATTAGCTTTGCGAGGCAATTTAGTTAAAGTTTCATCATACACCAGAGCTGATGGAACACATGTAGACGGTTATTACAGAAGATTACCCCAATAAAACAAGAATAATTATAATTGTATAATAAACAATTTAGTTTCAAAGTTATTTGTATGTGGAACATATAATAAGGTGTTTAAAACAGGAGCTTGCATATGGTTTCACTAAAAATAGCCGCCTTAGGATTTATAGTTTACGCAGCTTGCGTAATAATTCCGAGTATTTTAGACGAATTAGCAAATTCTCATTAATCTGTTTGTGTTAGAATTTCCTTATGGAATTTCAACATTATACGGTAATGAAACAAGAAGCGGTAGACGCTTTGAATTGCAAAGACGGACTTGTGTACGTTGATGCAACTCTTGGAGGCGGCGGCCATAGCGAACTTATTTTACAAAAAATACAACAATCAGGAAAATTAATTTCTTTTGATGTTGATGAAGATGCAATAAATTATTCAAAAGAACGCTTAAAAGATTACAAAAACTTAACAATTGTGAAAGATTCTTACACAAATGTTAAGAAAGTTTTACATGATTTAAAAATTGATAAGATAACAGGCGGAATTCTTTTTGATTTGGGCGCTTCGTACCATCAGCTTACAAAGCAGGAAAGAGGTTTTTCTTTCTTGAAAGATGCACCTTTGGATATGAGATTTGACAAAAGTGCGGATTATAGTGCATATGATGTCGTAAACTCCTTTTCTGAAGCGGATTTGGTACGCATTTTCAGTGAATACGGAGAAGAACATTTTTCTAAAAGAATTGCGAAAGCCATAATTGTCCAAAGGCATGTCAAATCTATAAAAACAACCCTTGAACTTGCTCAGATTATAAAATCTGCAGTTCCCCCTCAAAAAAGTCGTGTACACCCTGCAACCAGAGTATTTCAGGCAATTCGCATTGAAGTTAACAATGAATTAAAAAATATAAAAAATACATTAAATGAAGTGTTGGCTTTATTAGATTATGGTGCTATAATAAGTGTAATAAGTTTTCATTCACTTGAAGACAGAATTGTAAAAGAACAATTTAAGTACTATTCGGCAAAGTGTCATTGCCCAAAAGAGCAGTTAATATGCACATGTGAGCCCCCTATTCTTGAATTAGTGAATAAAAAACCAATTTTGCCAAGTGAAAAAGAACTAAACGAAAACCCGCCTTCTCGAAGTGCAAAACTCAGAGTTGCGAAGTTCATTAAAAAGTAATGACAGCGGGTATGTGTATTAATAATCTAGGGTGGGATAAATAAGTTGCAACAGGAATTGCTACACTTAACATATAACGAATTTAATGAACTTGAAAGCTATGAGTTTGAATTTCCTCAAGATACGGTTATCGAAGGTATTTTTGAGATAGAGGATAATGCTAAACAAATGGCTATAAGAAAATTAAATTTCACTTTATGTATATTACTTGTACTTTTAATTGCAGTTACAACAGTAAGTTATTATTTTGCCACTGCGACTGAAATAAGATTGAACAATTTAACAAAGGAAACAACAACATTCAATGATGAAAATGTTGAACTGGAAAATCAACTTGATAAATTAAAATCTTTCAATAATGTCGACAAATCAATGCAAGAAAACAACTTATTAACAAAAGCAACTCAAGTAATAGAAGTTCAAGAGGTTAGTCCTGCTGTTGTTGAAAAGAAACCTTTAGAGAAAAGAAAAGTATTTAGCTGGGCAGTTGGTTATTAGACAGTAAACTTTCTTTAATAATAATGCACTAAACCTTATGCTAAATTATTTAGGGTATGTTGCAGTGAGAAAATCAGAAAAAGAAGAAAAATTTAAAGATTTTGATAAAAGATTGGGATGTTGGCAGGTTGCATTCGCAATTTTTGCCGTTTGTTTAATTATTCATCTATTTATAATACAAGTTTTAGACTTAAAAAACTTTAGACTTAGAGCGAAAAAACAAAGAAGTGCACAAAATTTTGTTCTGCGCGGTGATATTTATGACAGAAATGGTATAAAATTAGCATCGGATAAGGTTTTATTTGATGTTTATGCCAGAACTCCCGATTTTGAACATACACCTGAAGAACTTGCTCAAATGCTGGCACCTATTTTAAACATTCCGCAAGCAGAGCTTCTGCAAAAATTAAAGAAAAAAGATATTATGATTTCTCTTAAAAAGGATGTTGACAGATTTACAAGAGATAAAATTGCAAAGCTGTATTTAAGAGAGATTCCTATGGATAAAAAAAGTACAAGAGTTTATCCGCAAGGTTCTTTAGCTGCACATATTTTAGGTTATTATAATTTTGATGCTGATATAGCTTCAGGAGTTGAAGAAACCGCAAAAGACAAATTAGAAATGGTTGACAAGCAGCCGAAAGTTGAAAAAACTCCCAAAGGAGATATAATTTACGATTTTGACACGGATCCTTTAGCAACAACAAGACCTGTAAAGGGTGAAAATGTTACATTGACAATAGATACCGCTATTCAGCATATTTGTGAGCAAGAATTGTATAAAATGATTGAAAGCCGACAAGCACTAAGGGGGGTTGTTATTGTTATGAACCCTCGTAACGGTGAAATTTTGGCTTACGCAGTTTATCCTTACTATGACCCGAATAATTATAAAAAAGCGACTTATAATCAAATAAAAAATTGGTCATTAACTGACGTTTTTGCTCCAGGTTCAACATTTAAAGTTTTAACAGTAGCTTCTGCTATGGATTTAGGCAAAATAAACGAATTTTCAAAGATTGATGACACAGGAAAAATAAAAGTAGGCGGATGGGATATAGAAAATTACGACTATAATACAAGACCTAACCCGGGTATGATTTCTTTGGAATATTTATTCGAACACTCAAGTAACGTTGGTTCTGTAAAAGTAGCGCAGACTATGACTTCTAAAGAGTTTTATGACGTGTTAAAAAGATTCGGAATCGGAAGTAAAACAGGTATAGACTTACCGGGTGAATCCATAGGACTTATTAGAGAGCCTAACAAATGGAATGTATCTGACCACGCGTCAATGGGTTACGGTTATGGAGCATCCGTTACAGCAATACAAATGGCCTCGGCAGTTTCAGCTTTAGCTAATGACGGAAAAATTGTTACCCCTCACGTTATAAAGTATTCTGCTGAAGAAGCAGCAAATAAAATTATAACAAGAGAAGTTTTAAAACCTGAAACAGCAAAAGCTGTTACCAGATTATTGACTGACAGTGTAAACAACGGTAAATCAGCAATAAAAATGGATAAATATAATGTAGCTGCAAAAACAGGTACATCAAAAAAAGTAAGAGATGATGGCAGAGGCTATTCAAGCAATTATTACACGTCAATTGTAGGTTACTTCCCGTCTTCCGATCCTCAAGTTTTGATTTATGTAATGGTTGACTCAGCGCAAGGAGGCGGAGTTTGGGGAAGTACTGTTGCAGCACCTGTTTTTAAAGAAATTTCCACACAAGTGGCAAGAATTCTTAATTTGAAACCGGATAAAGAAGTTGCTAAGGATGAAAAAACAAAAGGAGCAGTATAATGAAACTGGACAAACTTATAAAAAATATTGATTGTGAAACTAAAAATTATGAAAATATTGAAATTACAGGACTTTCCTATAACTCAAAAACAACCGAAGCAGGAAATATTTTTATAGCACTTGTCGGAGAAAATTCTGACGGACACAATTACGTTGAATCCGCAGAAAAAAATGGCGCTGTTGCTTTATTTGTTGAACACGAAGTTGATTCAGAGCTTCCGCAGATAATTGTAAAATCAACCCGTCATGAAATTGCAGATTTAGCAGATGCATTTTACGAATCACCTTCAAAATCTATTAACTTAATAGGTGTGACAGGAACAAACGGAAAAACAACTGTTACACATTTATTGCAAAAAATATTTGAAAATGAAGACAAACGTTGTGCCCTAATAGGTACACTTGGTTACAAATTAAATTCAAAGGATATTTACAGAGAGGCAAAATATACAACCCCTCAGGCTCCTGAATTACAAAAAGTTTTGCACAGAATAAGATTTGAAAATCATATTGATAATATTGCTATGGAAGTAAGTTCACACTCGCTTGAACAACGCAGGGTCGGTAATTGCGATTTTAAAGGTGCAGTTTTAACCAACTTAACACAAGACCATCTTGATTATCACATAACAATGGACAATTATTTTGACGCAAAAGCGATTTTATTTAAAAACTTAAAAGAAGGCTATTTTGCAGTTATAAACGCCGATGACAATTACGCTCAAAGATTTTTAGATGTCATTCCGAACGGAGTTAAAGTTTTTACTTACGGAATAAAAAACAATGCTGACATAATGGCAAAAGATATTGATTTTACTGCCGATGGTGCAAAATTTGTTTTAAATTTCGAAAAAGACTCATTTAAAGTAAGTTTGCATATGAACGGAATGTTCAGTGTTTATAACGTTTTAGCGGCATTAACTACCGCTTATGCACAGGGTTTTGATATAAAGCGTGCTGCAAAAGCGCTTGAAGATGTCAGAGGAGTTGCAGGAAGATTTGAAATTGTTAACAAAAAACCGATGGTTATAGTTGACTATGCACACACTCCTGACGGATTGGAAAATGTTTTGAAAGCAGGCAGAGAAATAACTCCAAAAGAGGGCAAATTAGTTTGTCTTTTCGGTTGCGGCGGAGACAGAGATGCTACAAAACGTCCTAAAATGGGGGCTATTGCTGAAAAGCTTGCAGATAAAGTTGTTGTTACGAGCGATAATCCAAGAAGTGAAAATCCTGAACAAATCATTTCTGATATAATGACAGGCTTTGAGTCCGTTGATTCAGACAAAGTTATTGTGGAGGCTGACAGAGGCAAAGCAATTGCTTTATTAAAAAATATAAGTTCTGAAAAAGATGTTGTTATTGTTGCAGGAAAAGGTCACGAAGATTATCAGATATTAAAAGACAAAACAATTCATTTTGATGACAGAGAAGAAGTTAAAAAGGTTTTCGGATAATGAAACAACTTTTTCATACCAGTAAATTAATTATCGAACAGCATTTTCACGGTGCATACGGGGTTGACTTTGCAAATTGCGATGAACATGAAGTTTTAGATTTGTCTAAAAAACTTATAAAACACGGGATAGGCGGATTTTTCCCGACACTTGCAACTGATAAAACTGAAAATATTAAAAGACAAGTTGAAATCTTTAAATCTGCAAGTCAAAAACAAACACCTGATATGGCAAAAATTCTTGGAGTACACTTAGAAGGTATATTTTTAAATCCTGAAAAAAAGGGGATTCATGACGAAAGTCAATTTTTACCTTTGAGTATAGAAAATTATCAAAAAATTGAAAATGAATTTATAAAAATAGTAACACTTGCGCCGGAATTAGATAACAATTTTGAGTTAATTAAATATTTAAAATCAAAAGGGATAAAAGTTCAGGCAGGGCACTGCATCGGTGGTGATTTGTCAGAATGTGACGGAGTTACACATACTTTTAACGCAATGAGTCCAATCACTCACAGAGGAAAATCAACTGCACTTTCAGCATTGACAAATGATAATCTATATACTGAAATTATTGCAGACGGCGTTCATGTAAGTGATGAAGCGCTAAAACTGTTATTTAAAACAAAACCGTTGTACAAAATTATACTTGTTTCTGATTGTCTTCCAATTACTAACAGTGATAAAAAAGAAATGAAATTTTGCAATAAAACAATCTACTATGACGGTGAAAAAGCTGTTGACAAAAACGGTACGCTTGCAGGAAGTACGCAATTATTAGATAATATTATAAAACGTTTGCTGAATAAAAATATAAATGCGTTTCAGTTGATTGAGAATACACACATATACCATAATTTAAATATAGACGGTTTTATAACATGGAATGATAAAAATGAGATACAAACAGTTGAAAAAGATGGTAATTTGTTGTATAAAAAAGAATAAGGTGAATTATGGAAAACAATAATAACAACCAAAAGAAAATAGTAAATGCTGCAGCACCTGCGTTAAAACAGCCTCAGCAAAATACTGTTAATACAACAACAGACTCAGGTTTGTATAGCAAAAAATATTACATCATGTTCTTTTCAATAATGATAGGCTCATTTTTATTGGTATTTTGGCTATGTAATTATACAAAATTGAAAGAAATGTTTCAGGTTTTGACGCTTATGGCTTTTTCAATTGCACTTGCTGAATATTTAACAAGAAGGTATTTAAAATAAAATTTTCAAAATAACGGCGGGTGCGAATGCACCCGCCGTTATTTTTTATAAATTAATTACAACTTGTATGTGTTGTCCAATCTAGTTCCTCTCTACATTTTAAATAATCTAAATTTCCATTTTCAATAACCCACGCTGTAACATTTTCACTTCCTGACCAATTTTTTGGAAGAACAGTATCGTAATTAATATAAGATGGTATTAATTGATTTTTCATTAAACCATCTCCATCCTGAACAACATAAAAATCAAATCTATCAACACCCATTTGATTTTTACCTTTATTTGGACCATCTATGTCAACGCGAAATCTATCAATATCAAAAGCAATGGACATCCCATCAGAAAGAATAACCATGTATAAATTACCAATATAATCAGTTGTATCTCCGCCACCCGTAACTCTATTTCCATTAATACCACGCACATAATCTAAAGTTACGCAACCCTCAGCTATTCCACAATCTTTACTTACTTTCATGAATTCTGTAATTCGTTTGCCTATTCTTTCAGTAACTAAATGAACAGTATCTGAACCTGTATGATTAATATCTTTAAACCATTCATCATAAGGACCATAGATAACTTGTGCACGGTCAAATGCATCCGTTAATGAAGAATATATCTTTTTAACCTTGGTAACTTTTTCTTTGTCACCTGTTGCATGGTTAAGGTTTGGCAAAGTCAATGCTGCAACAACACCGATTATGCCGATTACAATGAGAGTTTCAGCTAATGTAAAGGCACTAAGGCACTGAGGCACTAGGGCACTAAGTTTTTCTGTGAATTGTGAATAGTGAGTTGTGAATAGAGATTTTAGGAAGTTGTCCCCTCTCCCTAACCCTCTCCCGACGGGAGAGGGTAGAATT
>CAYLHN010000029.1:0-16308 GCA_964383455.1 uncultured Muribaculaceae bacterium
AAATAACCATCAAAATTTGTGTATAGGGAAGGAAATAAGGAAATTTAATAAACTTATTATGCAGCAGTGATGAATAAGTATTCAGCTTTTTTAGAAGCTTCTTTTTTCTTGTAATTTAATACATCACCGTTGTAGAAAGGATTTGAACCTTTTTTATCTTTTTTTGCTGAATCAATTGAAATAACATCAGCTGAAGTTTTTGCATTTGTTTCAGCAGCTTTAGTTTTCAAAAATTTGATTGCAGTTTCTAAATTGTTATTTAAAGTAACTTGTAAGCCTGTTCCTGACATAGCAACTTGTCTTGCTGTCATAGCATCAATTTGACCGTTGTATAAATCAACATCTACACGACCTTCGTTAGCAGCAGATTTAGCTTGTGAGTTTGCTAATACATCTCTTGCAGCTGATTTCAATGTCATTGAATCTAAACCTTGATAATATTGTTGAACATAAGATACATTTAAAGCCATAATCCACATTCCCTAACTGATTGATTTCCCTTACAGAATATATATCGACACACTTATACAAAAACTTTAGGATTTTAAGCCATCTTTGTTACATTTCTTTACAATTATATTAAAATACACAACTACGGCGGTTTTGCAAATGCAAAACCGCCGCTAATTATTCACGATTAATAAGATTATGCTGCTAATTCTTGATTCAATTCATTTATAAGATTTTCATTGTTAGCTTTTTTTGCGTAAGCTATTGCTTTTCTAATTAAATTTTTACCTTTATCACCTTTATTATAGTCAATCATTAACTGGCCTGCTTTTTTGTAGTTTATTGCAACTTTATCATCGTCGCCCGCTTCTTCGTAGTTTTTAACCGCATCAGAATAATATTGCAAAGCTTGAGCAGGCTTGTTAAATTTGTCATAAGCAGTTGCAATTGTACTTGAGACAAAACCTTTATTTTTTGAATCTTTTGATTCATCTGCAACAACTTTTGCATCGTCATAAACATTAAAAGCTTCTTTATCATATTTATCAGCAAAAATATCACCTATCTTAGTCAACGATTTTATTTGAGCTTTAAAGTTATCTGTTTCACCTGCAAACGAAACTGCAGCCATATAATGTTCAATTGCAGGTTTAAATTGATTTACATCGTCATAAATCTGAGCCATTGCGTAATGAGCTTTAACCTTTACATTATCATCTGTTGCAACATTTACTGCTGTATTATAATTTTCTAATGCCTCTGCTAAATTATCGTTTTTATCGTGTATTTTACCGATTTCAAATGAAATTTTTGAGTGGCTGTCAAAATCTTTAACTTCTTTTGAACGTTCGATTGCTTTTTGGTAAGTTGAAATTGCAAGTCCGTCATTACCTTTTTTTGCAACAAGTCTTGCTGCAGTAAAAAGATTTTTTAATTGCGGATCCATCTTTGGCTTTTCCGGTTCGGCAGCCGTCTTAGGTTCTTCCGTTTTTGCCGAATTTTCAGTCTTTTTATTGTCTTCCGGCATTTGAACCAAAAATGCTTCGTTTATATCTTCAGTATTATATTTGTAATCAACCTGTTGTAAGAAAATAGCTTCAACCCAGTTTTCAACAACTTTTGAATCTTTGTTTAATGTATCTGATATATATTTATCTAAAAGCCCGGCAGCATTGCGCAAATTAGATTGCACTAATTTTACGTTAGCATTATCCTTTTTTGTTTGTTTTTCAACAAGCGACAAATATGTATCGACTTCTTCGTACAAATCCTCAGGGGTACCGATAGCTTTTGCGGTATTTTTAAAATCACCTATTACCTGAGCGATATTAATTTTTGGACTTATTAATTTTGTACTTTGCGTTGTCTGAGTTTGAGATACTGATTCTGATTGCACATTGTTTTGAACAGGTTTTGCAGCCTGAACAGGTCTGTTAACATTTACATTAACAGGATTATATCCGAAATTACGAACAGGTACTGTAGTTTTTTTAGGCTGTCTTCCGTCTTGTAAATCCTGAACATACTGCAATCCGCGGCTTTGTGCAAGATTAGAACTGCCGTTTTCACTTTCGGCTTCAGATGCTTGCTTTTTAGCCTCTTCGTCCTTTTTAAGATTTACAGATTGACGTTTTGGGACAATCTGATTTGTCACTCTCATTGAATCAAACAATTGCTTATCCTCACTCTCATTATAATAATACAGTATTTATTAACAGTTTATAACTGCTTACAGGCAAATATCATACTTTTATATGACAACTTTTGTTTAATGATTTATAAAAAAAAGTCATATTTTTTTAATAATTTATAAAAAATATTTTACGAAATTCAAGTTATGTAGTATAATCTATTTACAAAATATCTTTTATATAAAGAAGGCAAATTATGGGATTATTCGATAAATTTAAAGATTTTACAAATCAGGTAAGTCAAGTAGAAAACCATTTATATAGCGGTAAAAAAGATTTTCTTGAAATATTTGAACGTAATGCCCAATTAGAACAAGAAATTGAAGAACGTACGAACGAATTAAATGAAGCAAATCGTCGTATGCTGACACTACAGCATATTTGGGAAATGATGAATTCGTCAAAACCTATTTCGAGCATTTTAGATACAACAGTAACTAATTTACAAGGTGAATTAGGATATATGTATAGCAGTATCTTACAAAGAAAAAGCGACGAAAATGGTGAATATTTTACAGTAATGGCTGCTTCTGATGATAATTTATTCGAAATTGTTAATGAACGTCTTGAAACGCCATTAAATACACAAAGACTAAATTTTCAGCAATCTGAAGTTATAAGAGCAGTATTAAGAAGTAAAGAAATTTTGCAAAGTACTGACTTAAGAGCAGGTTTATTATCTTTAGCACCAAACCTAAAAGAAGAAGACTTAGAAGAACTGTTAAGCGAAACGCATTGTCGTTCATTTATGATAGTTCCGCTTGCAAAAATGAATAATATGGGCGTTTTGATAGTAATGTCTTCACGCTCTGAAGCAACTGAAGCAGAATTAGACTTTTTAAAATTATTTTCTCAACAAATAGAACTTGCAATAACAATTGCAGATTTGTTCCAAATGGTAAGAGAACAGGCAGTAACAGATGCATTAACCACTCTTTATAACAGAAGATATTTTGAAGATGCAATAGAAAAAGAATTTACCCGTGCAAATCGTCAAAAACAACCATTCTCTGTCATTGGTATTGACTTAGATCACTTGAAACAAATTAATGATAAGTATGGGCATGTGTATGGCGATTTAGCAATTAAACAAATTTCAAATGTTTTAAAACAAAATGCCCGTTCAATAGACGTACCTGCACGTATCGGCGGTGAAGAATTTAATGTACTTCTTCCCGGTATTGATTCAAAAGGTGCAATGATTGCGGCAGAAAGAATTCGTAAAGCAATTGAAGCAACACCAATTGAAACGGTCGGAACAATTACCGCAAGTTTGGGAGTTGCAACTTTCTTGGAACATGCAAATAATATTGAAGAATTACTTGAGCTTACAGACCAAGCAATGTATCATTCAAAACGTAACGGAAGAAATCAAGTTACACTTGCAACACCTATTTCTGAAGTTTCATGGCAAGAAGTTGCACTTAATGCATTCAATGATATACTTGCAACTGACAGAGTTAATATATCAGAAGAATTAAAACAAGATTTACGCCATAAACTTCAAATGGCAATTGAACAAAACACAAATCCAAAAGATACATTATATTCCGTTGCCGACGCCCTTGTTACAACTTATAACCCGCAGCACACATTGGGTTCATCAAAATCTAAAGTTGTTATGGCAACAACACTTGCAAGAAGATTTGAACTTGAAAAAGATGACGCTGATAAACTTCGTGTTGCAATGTTATTGTACGACGTTGGAAACTTAATGCTTCCTCAGGAAATTTTACAAAAAGACGGCCCGCTGACAGAAGAGGAACGTAATTACATTGAAAACCACCCGAGTCTTGGCGCTCACGATTTGCTTGAACCAATTTCTAATGTTAAAGATATTATTCCTATAATTGAAAAACACCATGAAAATTGGGACGGTTCAGGATATCCGAATAAATTGGCAGGAAACGACATACCACTTTCTTCACAAATAATTTTGATTATTGATGCATATTTTGCACTTACTGAGCCAAGAATATACAGAAAAGCAAAAACTCCTTATGAAGCACTTGATATCATAAAAGAAGACTCAAATAAAAAGTGGAATTCTACACTTGTCAACGAATTTGTTAAACTTATAGAAGTTGAACTAAGAAAAGCTAATTAATAAATTAATTTAGAATATTTTCATCAATTTCAGTAAAATCTCTAATCACACTGAAAACTTTATCTTTATGCTTAAAATTTTCAGGATATTCATTTATAGCAACAATTCTTCCGATTTTTGCATTATTTGCAGCAGTAATACCGGAATATGAATCTTCAAAAACGAGAGTGTTTTCAGGTTTTAAATTTAATATATCAAGAGCTTTTAAATATATTGCAGGATTTGGTTTTCCCGGAGTTTTGTAATCATCGTATACTATTTTATCAACATCAAACCATTTATCCAATTTAAAAGTTTTTACAAAAAAATCAACATTTGTTTTTTCAGAACCTGTAGCAATTGTATGAGGAATATTTTTTTCACAAATATAATCAAAAAATTCTTCTGCTCCTCGTGTCAAATGAATAATTTCGGGATTTTTTAAAACAAGATTTCTGTATGCAGCCTCTTTTTCATTTGCCCACTCCAGACATTCTTCGTGTGAAGGCTTTCTTCCGATTGCATAAGTAATAATTTCTTCATTTGAACGTCCGAACATATATTTTTGCATCTCTTCATCAGAAAAAGGAGTGCCCCTTAATTTTTTCGAATATTCACGCCAAGCAAGTTCATGCCAGTATGAATCTTCAAAAAGAGTACCGTTAAAATCAAAAATTATCCCTTTTATTTGCATAAAAACCCTCAACAAAAAAGCGAATTAACTCCATATTTAACAAATCGTTGATATCAGTTATATTCGCTTTTTTAATATTTAAAATTAAAATTAATTTTCAGTTTGAATAAAAAGACTAACCAACTCATTCAAGTTATTATATTGTTTTTTATAACTTTGAGCTTGTTCTTCCAATGTAACAATTTGTCTTTTGTATTCTGAAATTGTAGCTTGACATTCTTTTGTAGAGCTGCTTAATTTTTCTTGCAGCTGCTGAGCTTCTTGCAAAACGCTCTTCATTGAAATACCTAAAGCTTCCATTGTTTGTTTAATAATTTGAGCACCTGTTTGACGAGTTACGCCTGATGGAAGTTTTGCAATTAATTTTTTCAAAACAGCAACATTGTTTGGAACTTCAAAATTATACAAATCGTTTGCATACTTATCAACAACAGCATGGTTTTCTACATTTTCAACCATATTATGTTGAAAATCACTGCTTGGTTTCATTGTACTATCAAATGTATTTACTGTTGAATCTTCTTCTAAATCATCAGCAAAATCAGGTAATTCAACTGATTCTGTTTCTTCAAAATCAACTGATTCATCTGCTGTTAAAGTTTCTTCTGTATCTGCTTTTAATGCATCAACAATATTTTTTCCTGTGTCTAAATCAAAATTTTCTGACATACCGTCCTCTTTCAATGTTATATGCTAATATTATAATATCAAAAAAGTTTTTTTTTTCAAGAACTTTACATTTTTTTATAATAAATATTTATTTAACATAGCGAATTTATGGTAAAGTAATTACTATGAAAGTTTTTTTTGAAAAATATTTTTATCACATTTTGTTATGCCTGATAATTTTTATCGGAATTATTTTAAGACTTAAAGGTTTTCTTTCCAATCCGCCGTTATGGCACGATGAAACTGCGCTTGGATGGAACATTTTAAATAAAACATATTTGCAGCTTTTTGAAAAATTAAGATTTTTACAAGTAGCGCCGCCGTTATTTTTGATTTTTACAAAATTTTTAGTATTTATTTTTGGCGGATATAAAAATTTATACATATGCGATTTAATATTAAGATTAATACCATTTTTGTGCGGAAGTTCATCTCTAATTTTATTTTATTTTGTTGCAAAAAAAATATTTAATTCAAAATGGTCAATATTAGCAGGACTTATACTGATTTCATTAAATCCTGTTTTAATAAATTACAGTTTTGAATTTAAGCCATACAGTGTTGATGTTTTTTGCGTATTATTAGCAATCTTTATTTTTTTGAACATTAATTTCAAAACAGACAACATAAAAAAAATTTATATTTATGCCATATCTTTAGCAATTTTACCTTGGTTTTCATTTGCAAGTGCGTTTGTTATATTGGCAGGATTCATTACACTTAGTTTTGAACGAGAAAACCCAAAATTATACACAACATTATTGATGCCTGTTATTGTCAGTGCAGTTTTATATTTAAAATTTTTTGTTTTAAATTCTTATTCTGATAATTCAAATGGTATGCTTGCTTTTTGGAGTGATAAATTCGTAAATAAAGATTTGTCCAATTTAACACTGCTTAACGATGAAAATATAAAATACTTTTTTATGAATATTCCTCATATTTCTTTTGGAATTTTAAATTTATGCGCATTTGCAGGATTTGTTCTACTTATTAAAGACAAAAAATATAAATATTTAATGATGTCAATTGCAATATACTCATCTGTTGTAATCGCCTCTATGGGCAAATATTACCCGTTTTCAAGAAGAATGATTATATTTTTTATCCCGATATTAATAATATACATTACAAAAATAACCGATATAAAAAAATGGATTATAGGCTGGATTATATTTGCAATAATACTTATTCCGCATTTTTCTTTTACAGGTAATTTTTTATCTTCAAAAAATATAAATAAAGGCGATTTTGCAAGAGATATGATGCTTATAATTGCAGAAAATATCACTGACAAAGATATAATTGTAATCAATGAAGCGTCCAATACAGATTATTTTTATTATAATAGTTTTTTCAATTTAAAAAATAAAATAGAATACATAAAGCCTGACACATCTAAAAACGAAACCATCGATATAATGTTAAACAGACTGCCAAAAGGAAGTTATTGGATGTTCTTATCCTATGATTACAATCCTCAGTTTGTAAACATAAAAGAATATATCAATTGGACAAAAAATCACGGAATTATTCAATTTGAAAGTTTAGCAACACAAAGCGCCTTAATTAAACTTATTATCAATTAAGGCTTCTTTATAAATTAAATTATATAAACTTAAACTGTATCTTCTTGTTCGTCTTCATCAACAAATGAATTTTCGAGGAGAAGTTCCTTACGTTTTTTACGAGTTTTTTCATAAAACTCTTTTTCGTCAAACTTTTCATCTTTCTCATCATCAATAAACGAACGTCTTTTCTTTGTATTAATCACGCCCGCGACATTAATCATTGCCAGAGAATTGAGTGTCGCCCTGAGTTGTGCGCTTCTGTCAGTATATTGAATTGATGATTCTTTTGTTGATTCTTCGTTATTTTTATCTCTGCGGGAATATTCACTACCTTGTCCCATTTTGTCATCCTGCGTATTTGCCGCAGTACCGGAAATGTCGCCGCTTTTAAAATTAAAAGCTCCGCCTATACCGTAAAATCCCGCTGCTCTGTTATCTACCATAGCAGACCTTATTTCCTATTCAATTGTACTCAAACTCTACATATATTTCGATTTTTCAAAATATTATTTCGTTTGCATTCATACAAATCCTGTAATTTTTTTTTTTGCTACATGACAAAAAGCATGTTTTACAAATCTTTACAAAGCTGTATCGTTTTACTAATATTCTCTACTCAGTAAATATTTTATGCTGATTTTCTAAGTAAATTCAGGTCTTCGTATGGAGTTGAAATAACTTTTACATTAAAAATATCTTTAAAAGCTTCTAATATCATAGGATTTATCAATACAGGAGAACAATGGCTGATAAAAATATTTTTAACCCCCAAATAACGCAAATTTAGCAAATTAGAAATTGCATATTTATCACATTTTGTTAAAAATACTGAAATATCAAAAGATTTTTCCGACATTTTCAAATTTAAATCTTCTAAAATTTGATACATTAACATAAAATCGTAACCTGAATTAATTTGGAACGTATTTGTAGATGGAGTATAAGTTGATAAAGTTATGGCATGTGTATCTTGCGGCAGATTTTTTAACAATTTTGAAAAATATCTTTTTTGAAGAGAGGTTTGATTAAGTATACCGACAATAAGCAAATGTTTTACATTTTTTGAATTCACTTTTGTCAATATTTCATCTACGCGTGATTTTAAAACTTCTTTTCTATAGCCTATTTTTAGAGAATCTCTTATTTGACCTTTTGCAAAACCTTTAGCTTCCAATGCAGACTTTATAAGAGGTTTAAAATCTTTATTAAGAATTTGAGTTACACCTTTTGGCGCGGTATTATCAGTTGTAAAAAGCCTTCCTCGGTATAAATATTCAATATTTTGCAATGAATTTTTTGTCATTAAAATAGCACCGGGAAATGTCGCAAAATCAAGTAAGCAATTTTCAACACCGAGTCCGAATTGTCCTTTAAGCTGTTTATACGCTCTCAATTTTGGATAAGTATGCCCCATAATCATCGAACCGTGTGTATAAACATCTATATTTGTACCGTTTGTGGCCTTTAAAACATCTTCTAATTCGGTTAAATTAGAACCGGAAACCAATATTGCTTTACCATTTTTTGTAGAAAATGAGACTTCAACCGAATCTTGTTTACCAAAAAACTTTTCTTCTAAATCATGAAGTATTTTTTCAAGATTGTAATTAATTATAACAAATTTTTCTATTATATTTTTTAATCTTTCAATTGATATTTTTCTATGATTCATAATACTTAAAACTTGAAGCATTGAAAAATAAGCATTCTCATTTTCTTTGTTATAACTTTTTAACTGAATAAGATTTATACAAACATTTTTTATCAAAACAAACATAATCTCAAAAGCATGACGATGAACAGAATTCAACAATTTATTCTTTTTTACAAATTCTTTCTCGCCTTGTTTTATAGCCTCATTTAAATCAAATTTTTTATTTATTTTTAATTGAGCCTCTAATTTTTCAGTACTTATATTATTATTTTTACAGATTCTTTCATATAAAATTTTTGACTGTCTTAAATGTTCATATATGGTTAATATAATCTTTTTGAACTGTTCTTGAGTGTAATCTGTATGAGAAACTAACCCTGCAAGGGTATTTATAATATTTTCTTTTATAACGTCGTTTGTAACTCCGTTGCGTTTAAGTCTCAAAGTATAAAAAGCAAGCTGCTTAATATACATAATAATAACTTCTTGCAGCGACGAAATTGTTGGATCAGTAGAACAAACGCCTTTAGCAATACAGTTATCAAAATTATATTCCCCATCTTGATAATAATTATAAAACATGACATCACACCTTTTTTAGGTATGATAACTGAATTTTTGTAAAATTAAATGCCACTTGTGGACTATTTTTAAATAAAAAAGGGCGGATTTTCTTTCAAAAAATCCGTCCTTCTTTATTTATTCATTATTTAGCTTTGCGTTTAAATTTTATTTCGTCATTTTCCGAATCTATTATCAGAGTATCACCTTTTACAAATTTTTGTGCCAAAATCAATTTTGATAACGGATTTTCAACCAATTGACGAATTGCACGTTTTAAAGGTCTTGCACCATAAATCGGATTAAATCCTTTATTTGCAAGCAACTCTTTAGCTTCTGATGTTATTTCAAGGTTGATTTCTTGTTCTTTCAAACGTTTTCTTAAAGATTCCATTTGAATATCTACAATTTGTTTCAAGTCGCATAAAGTTAAGCCTTTGAAGAATATTGTTTCATCAACCCTGTTCAAAAATTCAGGTTTAAAACGTTCTTTCATAATTTCCATAACTTTGTCTTTTGTATCTTCAAAATCACCTTTCAAAGAATCTTCCAAAATAACATCACTTCCGATATTACTTGTCATAATTATCAAGGTATTTTTGAAATCAACCGTTCTTCCTTTTGAATCAGTCAAACGACCGTCATCAAAAATTTGAAGCATTAAATTGAAAACGTCAGGATGTGCTTTTTCAATTTCATCAAAAAGTACAACTGAATAAGGTTTTCTTCTTACTGCCTCTGTTAATTGTCCGCCTTCATCGTATCCGACATATCCCGGAGGAGCACCCACAAGTCTTGCAACATTATGTTTTTCCATATATTCTGACATATCTATACGAATTAGGGCATCTTCATCGTTAAACATAAAATCTGCCAATGATTTTGCAAGTTCTGTTTTACCAACACCTGTCGGGCCTAAGAAAATAAATGTACCTATCGGACGTTTAGGATCTTTTAAACCTGAACGGGCACGGCGAATTGCATCTGAAACAGTTACAACCGCTTCATCTTGTCCGATTAAACGTTGATGAAGAACATCTTCCATTGAAATCAATTTCTTCATTTCACTTTCCATCAACTTACTTACTGGAACACCTGTCCATTTACTTACAACTTCAGCAATATCATCGCCGTCAATTTGTTCTTTTAGTAATTGGTTATCTTTTTTATCTGAACCTTGAATTTCTTCAAGTTTCTTTTGAAGTTCCATTAATTTGCCATATTTAAGCTCTGCAGCTTTTTGCAAATCTGTATTTCTTTCTGCTTTTTCGATTTCCAGTTTAACTTGTTCAATTTCTTCTTTAATTGAGGCTTCACCCTGAATTAAGTCTTTTTCTTTGTTCCATTGTTCTTTCATAACATTAATTTTGGACTCAAGGTCGTTAATTTCGTTTGTTATTTCAAGAATTTTTCTTTCGCAGTCGGGATTTTGGTCTTCTTTTTTCAAAGCTTCACGTTCAATTTCAAGCTGAACTTTTTGACGGGACATCATATCAATTTCTTCAGGCATAGAATCAATTTCTATACGCAAAGATGACGCTGCTTCATCAATAAGGTCAATTGCTTTATCAGGCAAAAATCTGTCTGTAATATACCTGTCAGAAAGTTTTGCAGCCTGAATTAAAGCGCTGTCTAAAATTCTCACACCGTGGTGAACTTCATATTTTTCTTTCAGGCCACGCAAAATACTTATAGTATCTTCAACCGTTGGTTCATTTACCATTACAGGTTGGAAACGTCTTTCCAAAGCAGGATCTTTTTCAATATATTTTCTGTATTCGTTTACTGTTGTTGCACCTATTGTTCTTAAAACTCCTCTTGCAAGCATAGGTTTAAGCAAGTTTCCTGCGTCCATTGAACCTTCTGTTGCACCTGCGCCAACAACAGTATGCAATTCATCAATGAACATTACAATATGACCGTCAGATTCTTCAACTTCTTTCAAAACTGCTTTCAAACGTTCTTCAAATTCGCCTCTGTACTTGGCACCTGCAACCATTGCACCCAAATCAAGAGAGATTAATTTATCATTTTTTAAACTTTCCGGAACATCTCCACGCACCATACGTTGAGCCAAACCTTCAATAATGGCAGTTTTACCTACACCCGGTTCACCTATTAAAACAGGGTTATTTTTTGTACGACGGTTTAAAACTTGTATTATACGGCGAATTTCTTCGTCACGTCCGATTACTGGGTCTAACTTTCCTTTTCTGGCGTATTCTGTCAAATCTGTTGAATATTTTTCAAGTGCTTTCATATTTTCTTCTGCGTTTTTATTGTTCACTTTTTTGTTACCTCGTACTTTCTTCATTGCGTTAAGCACTTTGCTTGTATTTACATTTGCATTTGCAAGTAACTTTTGAATATTGCTGTTTTCAAGTTTCGTCATTGCAAGCAAAATACTTTCTATCGAAATAAAATCATCTTTTAATTCGTCAGATGTTGCATCTGCTATATCCAGCAATGCAGATGTGTTATTTGATAAAAACAATTGCATTGTGTTTTGCACACCGCTAATTGTCGGAAAATCATTTACTGCCTTTGTTACAGCATTAATAAAATCCTGATTTAACAGTTTTAACTCTGTCAAATAATCTCTGGAAAGCCCTTTGTCTTTAATCATTGCAAGCATTATATGCTCCGGCTCAATGTGAGTATTAAGCTTTTCACTCATCAGAGCCATTGCGGATGAAATAATCTCTTGTGAATAATTTGTTAATTTATCAAAGTTTATCATATTATTATTTTAATACATATTTCGAAAAATTTTAAAAAATTCACAATTATTTAATTATTTATTGCGAAATGCTATTTTTAATCATATAATCTGATTATTATGGAACATATAAGAAAATATTATCTACAAATTTTTATTTTATTGTTAGTACTTTTAGGAATAGAATTGCGTGTTGCAGTCTCAAACGTACCATTGTGGTATGATGAAGGACATTCTGTTTTAGTTGCAATAAAAAGTTTTCCTTTCGGAATAAATGAATTTCTTTTCACAAAAGATTTTCAGCATACGCCATTCTATTTTTACTTTATACATTTTTGGTTAAAAATATTTGGTACAAACGAAATATTATTAAGAATGTCTTCCGCAATATTCGGAATTGCAACAATACCTTTAACTTATATAGTCGGTAAAAAATTGTATGATACAAAAGTCGGAATTATTTCTGCACTTCTTGTGACCGTAAGTCCGCTTTTAATATATTATTCAATCGAAATAAGAATGTATTCGGCTGTAATATTTTTCGCCGTATTATCAATGAATTATTTACTTGATTATGATGAAAAAAGTGACAAAAAATCATTAATGAAATTACTTGCCGTAAATACAGTTATTCCTTATTTATTAATTGGCGGAATAGTATTTTATATAGGACAAATTATATCATTTTTAATATATTTACTTGTTACTCAAAAAGAAAATAAAAACAAATTAAAAGAATATTTAACATACCAGTTGTATCAATTTATTTTGTTAATTCCTTATTTTGTAATTGCGATTTATTATACTGTACAAAGAAGTACGTTTATGATGTTTCATATTCCGCCATTTGAATTTATGCATTTTTTAGGCAATTTACAAAACTATTTTGCAACAAGGGTCGGAATGTTATTTTGGGTAAATTATATGCCTTTGTATATTGATTTAATTTTCTTTATAGCAATAATTATACCGATTATTTATTTCATAAATGCACTTATAAAAGCATTTAAAGAAAAAAATCCGAAATTATATATGGTATTTTTGACTTTGCTAATTTCTTATTTTATAATTTTAGTTTCCGCAATGTTTCAAGTTGTTGTAATTGTTCCAAGATATACGATATTTATCGGTCCATTTTTAATGATACTTGCTGCAGTCGGATTTTCAAAATTAAATAAGTGGCATTTGGCTTGTTTTTTAATATTTTTCTCAACATTGAGTATTTATTTCTTATTTCACGATGATGCTTATTTCAAAACAAAATACAATGCGTTGTACGATTCTATAAATTATTTTCAATCACGAGGCTTAAACGGTGAAGATTTAGTATACAGACCTTTTGCATCAAGTGTTGCTTTTATTTACGAAGGAAAAGACACACCTAAAACTCCGCCTTTTGAATCCTTACATGAATTTAGAAAACCAAATAATACACTTGTTTATGATGATGAACAAATTCAACAATTCAAACAAGGCAAAATTGATGAAACTTGGTACAATATAATCCAAAGCGAAGGACACGTTTCAAAAAAATATTATGAATTTATCAAAAAAACATACTTGGAACATCTAAAGCCCGGAAGATACGTTGTTATGGCAATTTATGGCCCTGATAATCAGGCTCTAATTGAAAGAAAAGATTATATTCAAAGATTTAATTCGCCTGAAGCGGTACACGCTGACAGAATTCTCGGCAGTTTAGCTAAAATTTTTGATGATACAAAAAATATATTTTTAGAACAATGTGATTTAATTGAAATCGTCAGCGTCAACGACACAACTTATTTCTTATTCAGAAAAAGACCATCAAAAGAAGATACTAAGTTACTAAGGCACTAAGACATCAGGTATTACTTAGTGCCATACTGCCTTAGTATTCTCAGTATCCTTTTTACAACAATTCCGCCATCACCTGCCTTATTTGCAACACTTGTTCGTTATAATAATCAAGCCAAGACTGTGATTCTGTTCTCATAGACGGTTCACATATCGCTCTTATACGTTTTTTATCAAGTTCTTCAAGCTGAAGTTTTAGTTCTTCAAGTCTTACTTGTTTTTGTTTTTCTGCCTGTTTTTCTTCGTAATCAGGGTCTATTTGCGGAACACCATCAACCATAATTTCATTTGCATTAAGTGCAAATAACGCATCTTCTGTTTCTTCAATTTTTAATCCTGAATCATAGTTATACCTTATAATAAATTCAGCTCTTTGTTTCTTTGTATAAGGTTTTTGTAATTTGTAACTCATATTAATCCTTTCTTTTAATTAAGCATTCCAAAAGTTCGCCAAAATAAAGCTTGTGCATTAGTATCTTTTTTAACTAAAGTGAAGCCATTTGCGGTTTTTGAAGAAGCTGTTGAATTCACTTTTATACTGTAAGTCGATGAAGTTGATGAAATACTTGTTTCCATTAACACCAAATAAGTAGAAGAACTATATGGTACTAATAAAGATACAACTTGTCCGTTTGATGTAGTACCCAATCTGCCCCATTGTTCACAAAATCCATTATTATAAATTATGTAACCGCCATGGCCACCCATTAAAAATTCTTTTACCACCATATGATTTAATGTATTAACGCTATAGCCGTTATCGTTAAATTTACAGTTAACTACAGATGTTATAACACCGCTTTCCAGTGTAACATTACCTGCATACACATCATTAAAGTCAATCCAGCCTTCACCGTCATATTTTTTTACAACAAGCGGACTTTTTGATATATTTACAAATATTGTATTTAATGTTGGAGAAGGAGCAGCTTTTTGAGCGCAGATAGTATTACATAATGCGTAAGCAGTACCATCGGATTTTACAAAAATATTGTAAACCCCATCCGAATACGCACTTAAATCTATTGAATTTAGTGAAGTAACAGTAAATTCCTGTTGCAAATTTGCAGGAACAGCAACTATTGGTGCGTATACCGAACCACCATCGACTTTAAAAGAAACTACACCGTTTTCATAACTTAAAATATCAGGTTCACCATTTTCATCCACATTTCCGCTTTTGATTAAAAATGAATCGGATATTGATTGCGCAAATGTATTAGCGTTTTTTATATATGTTTCAACTTGTCCTTTAGTTACGGCTTGATTATCTTCAACAGCATCACCGACTACTAATGGCTGAGTCGGATCACCCTCTTTTTCGACTTTTTTATTAAGTTCATCTTGAACAGCAATAAAATTTTCATTAACTTCTTGTGCTTTCGCTTTTGTACCTGGGACAAAAGTATTAGGCACTATAAAATTGCTCATAAATTTCCTTTCTAAAATTTATGAACCATATAAATTGGGGCGCTTATTATATAATTAGAACATTTTTTTTGAAAAATGTCAAATTTTTCTACTTACAACTTGTCTGAGTCTCCCAATTTAATTCATCAGGACATTTTAAGTAATCCAGATTACCATTTTCTATAACCCAAGCTGTAAACCCATAATCAAAGTCCCATTCTTCATAATCATTTCTAGAATACGGAACTAACTGATTAGGAGTAAAAGGAATTTTGCTACCTCCAAAATTAATTTCAGAATTAGCAGAAATTGTAAAATCAAATATATCATTACCCATTTGATTTTGCCCTTTATTTGGACCATCTATATCAACTCTCAATTTTGCAGGAGCAGCAATATTATTAGAACCATTACCAACCTGAAATGCAAGTGAAATACCATCAGATAAATGAACCATATATACATCATAATCTTGTAATGAACTTAAATAATTTTCCTTAACTTCTGTAATATATATACCTTTTAATTTTGCAGAAGAAAAACATCCTTCATTAAATCCACAGTCTTTTGAAACCTTCATAAATTCTGTAACACGCTTTGCAAAACGCTCACTACAAGTTTCTCTATCACATCCATCATTAAACCAAGTATCAAAATCACCATAAATTACTTGTGCGCGATCAACTGCATCGGTTAGGGCAGAATATATTTTCTTAACCTTGGTAACTTTTTCTTTGTCACCGGTTGCATGATTTAAATTTGGCAAAGTCAACGCTGCAACAACACCAATTATGCCGATTACAATGAGAGTCTCAGCTAAGGTAAAGGCTCTAAGGCACTGAGGCACTAAGACACTAAGTTTTTCTGTGAATAGTGAATTGTGAGTCGTGAATAGACCGTCATTGCGAGTGAAACGAAGCAATCCATTACCAAATGTTCTAAGGCACTGAGGCACTAAGTTACTAAG
>CAYLHN010000030.1:0-15616 GCA_964383455.1 uncultured Muribaculaceae bacterium
AATGGCATCTTTATATATTGAAAATTTCATGTGCCTGTAATTATCGTAATATCTTACCGTGTATTTAAAACTGTATGGTAAAAATTCAACCAAATTTGCGGCAAAAGAATTCCCAATAATCATAATTTTTCTATTTGCACCATCAGGGTAATAAAATTGATTATCTTGTTTTTTTATATATCCTATTTTTAATATAGGTGCTAATTTTACATCGGTTTGAAGTTTTTCTTTATTCGGATTTTTATAATACAGATATGGTGTATCTAAAATTTTTCGGGCATATTTTGTAGGTAGTCCTAAGTGTTTAAATGATTGCCCATTGTTAAATGATTTGTTCCAATGCTCCGAAACTCTATTATCGTAATACTTTATTAGGCTGTCCTCTTTTAATAGAGGTACATCAAAAAAGTCTTTTTGTATTTTTTTTATTAATGCGCAATATCCAACATAAGCACCTTTTTTAGTCCAGTGGTGGTCTGTTTTGAAATAAACGGGTGTTTCTTTATTAGCTTCAAGCATTTCTTGTTTTGGATAAATTATTATTGTTTTTGTATTTTTATATAAATAATTTAAAATTTCTTCTGCTTGATCCGGCTTATTTAATTGTGTATCCTTAAGCTTATAATCAAAAAATTCTGCTTGTCTTGGGACTACAAGTAAATAAAGCTTTATGTTTTTTTTATTACAGTACTTTTGAAATTCATTTAAATTTTTTGCAAAGTAAGCCAAAATTTCTTCTTTATCTTTTGTTATTTCAGGCAAACCATAATAACCTTCTCTATATAATAAATTTTCTTTTTTGTAGTAAGTTACTCTTCTATTACTACAATAGTTTTGATTAATTGTGCAATTTAAGATAATGTTCAGCTTAATCAGATTATTTCTAAATGTAAATCTATCATTAAAATAGTTGTTAAATTCCTGACCGAAATTTAAATTTAAATTTTTATTTTTAAATAAAGTTGTTTTTTTAGAAAGATTCCGATTTTCATTTGTTGATTTTTCGCTTTTATCTATATTTGATATTGGAATAAAAAGTAAAATAAAAAATATTACTAAAAATATAATATCAATTTTGGAATAATTTTTAACTGATTTGAAATCTGCTATGTAATCAGTTATTTTGTAAAAAAACAGAAAAGAAATAATTAGTACTGATAATAATATTAATAAATTTTCATTTCTTATTATAATTGCAAATAATACTGTAGACAAAATTGTTAGTAAAAATGAAATAATAATTCTTTTTCTAATTTTTATACGCATTCTGAATCTTTCTTAAATTGCATTTCATATAATTTTTTGTATTCACCATTATTGATTTCTATAAGTTCGTTATGTGTACCAAGTTCTACAAGCTCTCCTTCTTTTATTACTGCTATTCTATCTGCGTTTTTTACTGTAGATAGTCTATGAGCAATAATAAATACGGTTTTGTCTTTCATTAAATTGTCTATTGCTTCTTTTACGATAGCTTCTGACTGATTATCAAGTGCGGATGTAGCTTCATCTAGAATTACAATAGGTGCATCTTTTATGAAAGCTCTTGCTATTGCTATTCTTTGTTTTTGACCGCCTGAAAGTAATACTCCTCTCTCACCTATATACGTATCAGAACCTTTTTCTAAATTATTTATGAAATCAGTTAAACAACTGTTTTTTATTGCATTTTGATATTCTTCTTCTGTTGCATTCAATTTGCCCATCATAATATTTTCTTTTATAGTTCCTGTAAATAGAAAATTGTCTTGTAAAACAATTGAAATATTATCGCGTAACGAATTTATTTGAAATTTTGCTATGTTTACGCCGTCAATATTTATTGAGGAGTCTTTAGGTAATTTGTAAAATCTTGGCAAAAGATTCACGATTGTTGATTTTCCTCCACCGGAATTACCTACTAACGCAAATGTTTCTCCTTTTTTAACTTTGAAATTTATATTTTTTAAAACAGGTTTATTTTTAGTGTAACTAAAATTAACATTGTTAAATTCAATACAATCATTAAAGTCTTCGAGTTTTTTTGCTTCAGGTTTATCAATAATATAATCTGCCGAGTCCAGTTGCTTTACTACTCTTTCTAATGCTATTAAAGATGTTTGTATACCTTTCATGCTGCCGCCAAGTCCTTTTATCGGAGTATAGAGCATAATTAAAGCTGTGAGAAAGGATACAAAGTTTCCGCTTGTAATTTGTCCTGAGGTAATAAGATAACTTCCATACCATATCGCTAAACCTATTCCAACTGATATTATAATATGCATCATTGGAGATATTATACCGGTTCTTTTTGTAATTCCGATTTTGATATTAAATATTGAATCTAAATGTGAACTAAATATTTTGTTTTGTTGTTTGTATAAATTAAAAGCTTGGACTACTTTGTGACCATTAAATAATTCGTTGTAATCTGTTATAACTATAGAGCTTGCATTTTCTGCTTTATTAGTTGCATTTTTTATACAAGCTTTCATTCTGCTAAGAGGTATCATCGCGCAAATTAAAACAATAATAGCTATAATTGCCAGTTCCCAAGAGTTATATATAAGTACACATATTAATGATAGAGATGAAAATGTTCTTGAAATAATGAGTTTTAATCCTCCGAAAATGCCTGAACAAACCTTGTCTGCATCATTATTAAAACTTTTTTGAATATCTCCTGATGTTTTCCTGTCTATAAAATTAGTACCTTTGTGCATTAATTTTTCATAAAGGGCTTT
This sequence comes from uncultured Muribaculaceae bacterium, assembly GCA_964383455.1. Classification (GTDB taxonomy): domain Bacteria; phylum Cyanobacteriota; class Vampirovibrionia; order Gastranaerophilales; family Gastranaerophilaceae; genus UBA6984. The sequence continues at coordinate 2,724 of CAYLHN010000030.1, forward strand.
TTTTATGTTGGCGGATACTTTTCCGACAACCCAATCATTTGAATATGTTGCTGCATAATTAAGAATTCCTTGAATAGAGGTGAATACTACTATTAGTACAGGTATATACCAAGGTGCTTGTGAATTTTTTTCAACCATAACAATATCCATATATGGTTTTAGTGATAGTGCGATTACGGCATCTAAACTTCCGATTGGTATTGCCAGACCAAAAGCTATTACTGCTCTTTTCCAATATGGTCTTATATATGGAAAAATTTTTTTATAACTGTGAATTGTTGTATTATTTTTTATAAGAGATTTAATATTTCGTTTAATTTTTAATATTAAATATTTGATTTGTAACTTTAACAGCAATTTATGTTTCATCCCGGTTACTCCGGATTTTTTTTATAAATTTCATCGTTTTTTTTTAATTTAAAAGTATTATTATAACTGTTTTTTTTAGTTATATATTTTTTATATTTTATATTTAACCAAAACAGCCTTAAATTTTGTATAATGGTAAATTTACCATATACACATATTATTCGCCAAGAATTACCGTCTTTTACATAGAATGTAAATTGCGGCTTTTTACCTACCCAAGAATAAATTTTCGCTTCATCAACCGGGTCTTGAACATGCGATTTACATCGTCCCTTTTTCCATTTATATGGTAAAGAAATCACTAATATTTTACCGGTATTCAAAAGCTTTTGTGTAAAATCTCTTGCTCTGTCAACATGTTCAATACATTGTAAGCAAGTAACAACATCAAATTTTTTATCCGGTACATAATTAAAAAAGTCCATTTCATAACCTGATACTTTACTGCTATTTATAGCTCCGATTAAAGACACAGAAACTCTTTTGATGAAATCAAACTCACTCATTAAATCTACATTTGCAGAACCAACATCAATAATAGATTTTTTTTTACTTGAAAATATTTTCAAAATATTTTTTACGACCTTGTAATATTTAAAATTTTTTCGATTACTTACGTATTCCTCGCAAATAGAATTTTCACTATTTATGTTTGTTATATTTTTTTTTATTATAAATCTTTTACCTAAAATTGTTAAAACTTTTTCATTTGAATTTGGAGTTTTAAAATTCTTTATTGAAAAAATTTTTTCTAAACCTTTATAATTATGTTTAAAAATGTGTCGTAATAAAAAATCCCTGTAATTTTCATATTCAGATAACATCTTTAAGATTTCTTTAGCTTGATTATTTTTAATCGCTTTAAGTAAAGATTTATTAACTATCTTTTTATCTAGTGTATCTAAATCTTTGCACTTTTTATAATACTCAATTATTGTATCTATACAATACAATTTTCCTTCTTTTGTGTCGTTTCTATAAAACACATTAAATAAAGAAGTAAATTTTCCACAGTACATATATTTATAGACTTCTTTATCTTTATCATAAACACCTGCATTATTGATATCACTCAAAATAGCTTTGAAAGCATTACAATTTGATTTTAGCTTTGATAGTGTAAGATAATCAGAATTTAACGAATTCTCTCTTCTGTAGTAATAATAATATACATTATCAATAATTGCTATTGTTTTAAAATTTAAAATTATTTTATTTAAAAATACTGTGTCTTGAGCTTTAATAATTTCTTCGTTAAAGCGTATATTGTATTTTAATAATTCAGATGTTTTATATATAGCACATGTCCACTCATATGAAAAACCATAAATACCTCTTTTTTTTATAATTGAATTAAGATTGGAAAATGTTGAAGAACCATCAAGCTCAATTGTTTTTCTTGAACACTTAACTATATCAAGTGCTCCGTTATTTGAATTTTTGTATAATTCTTCATAATAATTTAAATCAATTGCATCATCAGGGTCAATAAATCCCAGGTACTCTCCTTTTGCGGCTTCTAATCCCTTATTTCTTGCTACGGCTGCACCTTGATTTTTATCCAAAGCTATTATTTTAAAACGGGAATCTTTACTTTCGTATTCTCGTAATATGGATAAGGAATTATCTGTTGAGCAATCATCAACACATATAAATTCAAGATCCTGCATTGTTTGGTTGGTTAAGCAGTCCATACTTCTTCGTAAATATGGCTCAACATTGTAAACTGCAATTATTACAGATATTTTAGGCATTTGTAGCAGCCCTTTCTGTTCTGTAAATGTTGTTCAATTTTGGAAGTGTTTCCATTAATTTTTGTAATTGAATTCCGTCTAAACAAGAAATGAATGCATTTACATCTTTCGGAAAACACTTACCGCCGTAGCCCATTTTTCCGTCAGGGCCCGGTACTTCCGTATGCGGCTCGTTTATGTATCCTGATAAAAGAACTCCATTATGTACATTTTTATAATCTATTCCAAGTTTTTCACAGTATTCATATATGCCGTTAAAATAAGTTACTTTTAGTGCTCCAAAAACATTATGTGCGTATTTTGTAACTTCTGCCTCAAGTGAAGACATGCAAATGTATTCTTTTCCTGCAAAAATTTTTTTTAAAAGATTTTCATTATTAGTAAATACCATTGGCTGAGTATTAAAATCTTCTATTGCTGTTCTTTCTGTCAAAAATTCAGGCATAAAATTGACTTGCTTATGATATTTTTTTGATAACATATCGCAAGTTCCGGGTTTAAGTGTTGTTCTTATATATATCGGCACGTCAGGACAACTTTGAATAATGTTTTCTAATACTGATAAATCCTGTGAGTAATCTTTTTCTGTTGGAATGTGAATACTTACAAATATTACATCTGCTTTAGTAATATCATCGTTTAAGCCTTTTGGAGGGTCTGATTTTAAAATATTACACATATTTGGATTATTCTTTTCCAGCCAATTAATTAATGCGTTGCCGATTATCCCGCAGCCGATTACTCCTATGTTGATTTTATCTGATAACATTTTGTGTGCCTCCTGTGAAAATTAAATTTTAATATCAGAAATATATATTACTTAATTAAAATTAGTAATGCATGTTTCATGTAAATACAAAAAAAATATATGTCAACCATGTATGGAGTTTGTATAAAAAGTCACACATGATTGGTTAACAATGTCTTACATGTACGGTATTTTAGATTTGAGGTAATATTTATGTTATATGATGATAAAAAATTTATTGGCGAAATAATTAAAAATGCCAGAAAAAAAGTTAAAATGAAACAGGCAGAACTTGCTGAAAAAATCGATATGTCTGATAAAAACTTGGGAAATATCGAAAACGGTAAACAATTTCCTCAATTAAATAATTTTTTTAGAATTTTGGAAGTATTAGATTTACAGATTGAAGATTTTGGTGTTAATTCTAAAAAAGATGTTAATAAAATACGAGAGCTTATTTTACATAAATTATATCTTATGGATGATTATCAGTTAGAAATATATTTAAATTTGGTTGAAATGGTTTCAAAGCTTACTTATAAATCTTAAATAGATATTGTGATTTTATAAGTTTAAAACTTCTTTATATGTTTTAAAATGAGCTTTACAAACCTCTATTAGACGTTCATTTCCGTGTTTTTGTATGAATTTTGCAGCCGCATCTTTTACTATATTATTACATCCTTTTGGAAAATCACATCCGAATGCATATTCCATTTGTTTCATTTTTTGAACAAACGTCGCTCTTGCCAAAACACTTGCCGCAGCTACTGCTATGTCACTTTCAGCTCTTACCATTTGTTCAAGACGAATTCCTTTTCCCTTTGTCTGTAAAGCATTTTTAATAAGGCTCTCATCTCCAAATTTGTCTGATAAAGCGTATTCACAATTATTCTTTTCTAAAATATTTTCTATTACTTTTGCATGGCCCCAAGCTAATAGTTTATTTAAATTACCAAATTTCTTATATAACTCGTTGTATTTTGGATTACCTATTGCTATAACAGAAAATTTTGCGTGTTTCTGTATTTGTGTTGCAAATTCCAAAATTCTTTTGTCAGTAATTGTTTTTGAATCTCTTATACCTAAATCTTTGAATATTTTTGCACTATTTTCATCAACCAGTACGCCTGCTATAACAAGCGGGCCAAAAAAATCTCCTTTTCCCGATTCGTCTGTGCCTATATGCGTTATAAATGTTTCTTCCATATTAAGATTTTAACATACATTTGAAAATTTGACATATTTTGGTTAAAATCAGGGTAAGAGGTGATTTATGATTAAAGTTGCAGTTTGCGGTGCAAACGGTAAAATGGGAAAAGAAGTTGTTAAGGCTGTTTCTGAAAATTCTGAAATGGAATTTGCTGCAGGTATCGACATTGTTAATGCAGAATTTAAAACTATTGAAGAAGCACATAAATCTAAAGAAATTGATATTTTAGTGGATTTTACACAACCTTCTTCTATTTATGAAAATGCTCTGTATTGTCTGAATAACAAAATTAACATTGTTGTCGGAACAACAGGTTTAAAGGACGAACAAATTAGCGAATTAAAAGAACTTTCTGAAAAAAATAAAACGGCATGCTTTATTGCTCCTAATTTTTCAACAGGCGCTGTTTTAATGATGAAATTTGCGCAAATGGCTGCAAAATATTTTGATAATGCGGAAATTATTGAACTTCATCATAATCAAAAGAAAGATGCGCCGTCAGGAACTGCTGTAAAAACTGCTAAACTTATGACTGAAGCAAAATCTTCTTTTACAAACGGCAATTGTGTTGAAACAGAAACGATAAAAGGTGCAAGAGGTGCAAACTCGTATTCTGATATTCATATTCATTCTGTCAGAATGCCGGGATATATGGCATCTCAGGAAGTTATTTTTGGTTCTGACGGTCAAACGCTTACAATAAGACACGATTCAACAAATCGTTCTTGTTATATGCCGGGGATTTTGATGGCAATAAAATATGCGTATGAACATAAAAATTTTACTTACGGTTTAGATAATATTTTATAAAGGAATATATATATGGAAAGAAAACCAAATATCGCAGTTTTAGGTGCAACAGGTGTTGTTGGAAGACATATTTTAGAGATTATGGAAGAATTAAAAATTCCATACAACTCTATTAAATTGCTTTCAAGTGCAAAAAGTGCCGGTTCAAAATTAACTTTTGACGGTAATGAATATACTTTGGAAGAGGCAAAACCGGAATCTTTTGACGGAGTGGATATTGTTTTAGCATCGGCAGGGGCATCAACCAGCAAGTTATTTGCTCCAGAAATTGTTAAAAGAGGCGGGTTAATCATTGATAATTCAAGTGCTTTTCGTATGGAGCATGATGTTCCGCTTGTAATTGCAGGTGTTAATGATGATGACTTGAAAAATCATAAAGGTATTATTGCTAACCCGAATTGTTCTACTTCTCAATTAATTCTTGCTTTAAAACCTTTAAACGATTTGGCAAAAATCAAAAGAATGATTGTTTCTACATATCAGTCTGTCAGCGGAGCAGGATTAGCGGCAATAAATGAATTAAGAGAAAATACAAAAGCGAGACTTGAAGATAAAGAGTTTACGCCTGTGAAATTTACTCAAGAAATTGCTTTTAACTGTGTTCCGCAAATAGATGTCTTTTGTGAAAACGGTTACACAAAAGAAGAAATGAAAGTTACAAACGAGACAAGAAAAATTATGCACTTCCCTGATGATATGCCTATTTCTTGTACCGCAGTAAGAGTTCCTGTATTTATCGGACACTCAGAGGCTATAGATTTGGAATTCGAAAACCCTATTACGGCAGAGCAGGCAAGAGAAGCTTTAACAAGCGCTTATGGTATTGAAGTTGTTGATGATATTGAAAATAAAAAATTTCCTACAGCAATTCAATGTGCAGGTAAAGATCCTGTTTATATCGGCAGAATAAGAAAAAATATTGCTTTTGAAAACGGAATTTCTTTCTGGTGCGTAGGTGATAATTTAAGAATCGGTGCGGCTTTGAATACTGTCAGAATATGTAAAAAAGTTATTGAAATGGGGCTGTTTTAATGGGTAAACTTGTTTCACAAGACGAAATTCTGAATATTGTAAAAGATATACATAATCAAGGTAAAACAGTTGTAACAACAAACGGATGTTATGATATTTTGCATGTCGGACATGTTCGTTATCTGCAAAAAACTAAAAATATTGCAGATTATTCTGTTATTATGTTAAACTCTGATTCTTCTGTTAAGAAAATTAAAGGTGAAAATCGTCCCGTTAATACTGAATTGGACAGGGCTGAGATATTATGTGCTTTATCTTGCGTAGATTATGTGGTAATATTTGAAGAGAAGTCACCTTGTGAACTTTTGGATAAAATAAAACCCGATTTTCACACAAAAGGGGCAGATTATACAATTGAGACTTTACCAAAAGAAGAACGAGATGTTATTGAGAAAAATAATATAAAAATTCGTTTTATCGAATTTGTTCAGGGTAAGTCAACAACAAATACAATTGAAAAAATGAAAAACATATAAGGAGAAAAGAATGAAAGAATTTTCAATCGAAGAAATTTCGCAAATAGTTGGGGGTATGCTTACAAAAGTTGAAGATGCAAAAATCAGAATGATTGCTCCGCCATTATTGTGTGATGAAAATATGTTAGCTTTGGCTTTAAGTGAAGAAGAAATTGCAAATCTTGCAAAAACAAAAGCAAAAGCAGCTCTTACTCCGCTCGGTGTTAATTTTGACGGTTTGACTACTGTTGAAGTTGAAAGACCAAGATTGGCAATGATGAAATTGTTAACCTTGTTTTATGAAGAACCTTATGTTAACGATAATGTTCACCCTACTGCAGTGATACATCCTGAAGCAAAAGTTGCATCTACTGCAAAAATCGGTGCTAATGTTGTTATTTCAAAGGGTGCAATTGTTGGAGAAAATACTAAAATTCTTGCTAATTCATATATTGGTAATAATGCAAAAGTCGGCGACAATTGCTTTTTCCACGCAAATGTAAATATCGGTGACAGGGTTGTTGTTGGTAACAATTGTATTTTACATCATGGTGTTTCTTTAGGTGCTGACGGATTCAGCTTTGTTACTGAAACTCCTGATAATATTGAACAAGCAAGAAAAGAAGGCGAAATAAAACAAGAAAATAAAGAACAAAAAATCTTTAAAATTCCTTCTTTAGGCTCAGTTGTTTTGGGAAACAACGTTGAAATCGGCGCAAATACTGCTATTGACAGAGGTACAATCGAAAATACTATTATAGGTGATGATACAAAAATTGATGACTTAGTAATGATTGGTCATAACTGTCGTATCGGTAAAGGCTGTATGATTGTTTCACAAGTCGGTATTGCAGGCAGTTGTGTTATCGGTGACAGAGTTGTAATTGCAGGACAAGCCGGTTTAGCTGATCATATCAATATCGGTAATGACAGTTTAATCGCAGCAAAAGCTGGTGTTTCAAAATCATTCCCTGAAAAATCAATCATTGTCGGTATTCCTGCTGTACCAAGAAAAGATTTTATTAAGCAATTAAAAACAATGAAGGATGCAGGTGATTTAATTGCTAAATTCAAAAAATACGAGCCAATGTTGAAAACATTCCTTGAAGATAGTGAAGAAGTTTAGTTATGGGAACAGTAAAAAAAGAATTTACAATAAAAGGTAACGGCCTGATGAAAAATCGGGATTGTACCGTTGTCATAAAACCTTCAACTTCAGGTAAAATAAAATTTTTTATCAAAGAGGATGAAGATCCGATAATTGCGGATGTAGATAATGTATCATCGACAAGCCATTGTGTTTGTGTCGGAGAAGGCAAAAGGCAGTTGATGCTGATTGAACATTTTATGGCAGCTTGTGCATTTTGTGAAGTAGATTCTATTGATGTTTTTGTTTCTGAAAACGAAATGCCTATTTTAGACGGAAGTTCAAAAGAGTGGGTTAAAGCTTTTAAAAAGGCAGGTGTTGAAAAAACAAAACCTATTTACTATACAATTTTAAATCCTGTATCCTATTTTAACGGTAAAACTCACGTTGTGATTATGCCTGATGATGATTTGAGAATTTCTTACGGCGTAAATTATGACCATCCGGATTATAGACACAGATGGGCGGATTATGATAAGAAAAATGATAAAGAAATAATTGAGGCAAGGACATTTGGATTTCTGCACGATTTAAAGAAATTTCAATTGTTTGGCTATGCAAAAGGGGTTACTCAGGAAAATACTGTTGGTTTTACTGATGACGGTGGTTATACAACGGATTTAAGAAGTGACAGAGAACCAATAAAGCACAAAATACTCGATATAATAGGTGATTTATATTTGACAGGTGTAAATCCGCTTCACTTGAAAGCTCAAATTATTGCAAAAGAAGCAGGGCATGCTGTTCATGTGAAAACTGCTTTAAAATTAAAAAATCAATTGATAAAATGTGAATAAGGAGAATATAAAATGGCTGATGAACAAAAAACTATTTTAACATATGATGCGGTTCAGATTTTAGATTTGGTTCCGCACAGATACCCTTTTTTGCTGGTTGATAGAATTACTGAATGTGTTCCCGGTGAATATGCTATAGGATACAAAAACTTAACATGGAATGAAGAATTTTTCCAGGGACATTTTCCAAATAATCCTGTTATGCCCGGTGTTTTACAAATTGAAGCTATGGCTCAATGTTCAGCTCCAATTTTATTATCAATGGATAAATTTAATGGTAAATTAGCACTTTTTGCAGGAATTGAAAATGCAAGGTTTAAAGGTATAGTTCGCCCGGGTGACAGATTGGATATGCGAATTGATTTACTTAAATTAAAGGGCCCTATCGGAAAAAGCCATGGTGTAGGTTCTGTAGACGGTAAAGTTGTCGTAGAAGCCGATATGACAGTTTGTATAAAATAATTTAGGTTAAAGATATGTCATTAGTAGTTTATGTCGTATTTTTTTTATTAATTATAGGTGTAGTAAGCGCTATTTTTGGCGTAATTCTTGCAAAGAGGACGTTTTTCTGTGCATTTCCGAGAACTTCTTCCTTTGGTGATCCTAATAAATTAAGATATATTCATCTTGACGGTTTTTTATTTTATATTTCAAATGATTTGTGGGGTAAAGATATTGTTTTTCAAAGTGAAGCATCTAATATGATGTTTCAATATAATTTAAAGCCAACTATGGATCCAAAAGAAATTTTAAACAATAAAAAAAATTTAAATATTGAAATGCTGGATATAACTACTAATAATCAGCTTTCATACTCAGTACCTCATAGCTCAAAGGCTCAGGCTATAAGATTTTTTACGAAATACAGAGAATTGATGCAAAGAATTAATCAACATAGAATAAATCAGCAATCTAAATCAAAATAAATTGTTCCAAAAACCTTTTTTCGTGAGATAATAAAATTATAAAGAACGAAAGAAGGTATTTTATGTCAGAAGAAGTAAGAGTTAGAATTGCGCCGTCTCCAAGCGGAAATTTGCATGTGGGTACTGCAAGAACTGCGCTTTTCAATTATTTATATGCAAAAAAAGTAGGCGGTAAATTTGTATTAAGAATTGAAGATACAGATGCTGAACGTACAAGTCAGGCTTATATTGATAATATTTTTGACAGTTTAAAAGCTTTAGGCTTAAACTGGGATGAAGGCCCGGATGTTGGCGGCCCATACGGTCCTTATACACAGTCAGAAAGATTTGATATTTACCCGAAATATGTTCAGGAACTTTTAGATAAAGGTTTTGCTTACGAGTGTTTCTGTACTCCTGAAGAATTGGAAGCAGAAAAAGAAGAAGCTACAAGAAATAAAAAAGCTTATGTTTATTCTAAAAAATGTGAAAATTTAACTGAAGAAGAAAAAGCAAAATTAAGAGCAGAAGGCAGAAAACCTGCAATTCGTTTTTCTGTGGAAAAAGCGCAAAAAGCCTTTCATGATTCTTCTGTTTTACATTTTGAAGATTTAGTTAAGGGTGATTTGCATCAAGATACAAGTCTTATCGGCGATTTTGTAATTATGAAATCAAACGGTTCACCGACTTATAATTTTGCGGTTGTAATAGATGATATGTTGATGAAAATTTCTCATATTATCAGAGGTGAAGACCATATTTCAAATACATTTAAACAAATTTTAATTTATGAAGCGTTAGGTGCTAAAGTTCCAAAGTTCGGACATTTAGGTATGATTTTGGCACCTGACAGAAGTAAATTGTCAAAACGTCATGGTGCAACTGCCGTTTCAGAATTTGTTGAAAAAGGCTATTTAACAGATGCATTAATTAACTTTGTTGCATTGTTGGGATGGGCCCCTTCTGATGGTGTTGAAATTAAAACTGTTGACGAAATTGCTCAAGATTTTAGAATTCATGAAGTTTCATCTTCAAATTCAGTATTTGAATACGACAAATTAAATTGGATGAATGGTCAATATATTAAGAAATTAAGTATTGATGAGTTAAAAGAACGTTTAAAACCGTTCTTGACAAAATACGATTTGTCTCAATTAACAGATGAACAATACACAAGAATGGTCGAAGTAACCAGAGAACCGCTTACAATTTTGTCTGATATTACAGATGCGGTGCCTTATTTCTTTGGTGATGATGTTGAAATTGACGAAGAAACACAAACAACAGTACTTGATACAGAAACGGCACAAGATGTTTTGAAAACTTTTGTTGAACAGGCTCAGGAATGGGAATGGACAGAAGAAAACTTACATGAAAAACTTGAAGCTTTCAGAGGTTATTATAAAGAAAAAGGTATCAAGCCAAAAGTTACAATGTGGGCTATAAGAGGCGCTGTTACAGGAAGAACCAGAGGCGCTGATATGACCGCTATACTTGCAATTTTAGGTAAAGAAAAATCTTTAAATCGTGCTAAAAAAGCAATAAAATAAATATTTTAAAATTAAAGTGAGCCGTAATATTTATGTTACGGCTCATTTTTTGTATCTTGTTTTTTATTATCTTCAAGAGCATCAAAATCATAACGCATGCCGATAGAGTACATTTTGCACAGAAAATTGAGTAGTTCAAGAAATTTCTTTAATATGAAAAGTAATACATTTTTTAATATTTTTAAAAAATCAAACATTGTTTGCAAATTCCTATCTTATAAATTTTGTACAAATTTAACTGATTTTTATCGTATTAATTACAGATAGTTTTATGTTATCATAAACATACAGATTTTTTATATAATAAAATCATTATAGTTATGTGTAATTTATAAAAATATAAATTAATATATAATTATGAATAAAAAGAAAGCATTGGGTTTAAGGTTAAGAGAATTAAGGAAATCCAGAAATTATACTCAAGAGAAACTTGCTGAATTAATAGATGTCGAACCAAATACAATAAGTAATATGGAGTGTGGAAGGAATTATCCGAATTTTGCAACTTTAGAAAAAACTCTTAAAGTTTTAGATAGTAATTTTCTTGAAGTATTTAATTTTGAACATTTTGACGATAATAATGTTTTAAAAAATAAGCTTATTAATTTTATAAAAAACGCAAATGAAAAAGAAATAGCTTTTTTATATAAGACAGTTGTTTCGTTAAAAGAATTTGAAAATTAATAGCCTGATTATGCAATTTTAATTTCTATATTTTATATTTAAACTCTCTTTAAATAAAGGAGGGTTTATTTTTATGGATAATATCAACAAAACTATTTACGATATTGTTAATAATTCGGAAAGTGACAGAATTAATGTTTTTACGCATGATTTAAAAATTGAAGGTTATGTTTATAAATGCAATGGCAAGTGCAAACAAGTTGCGGATAATTTCTTAACACTTAATGATGCTATAGTTTGCAGATTAGAAGATTATTGCGCATGTGATGAAGATGAATGTTCTTGTAATGACTTTGTTTGTTTTAAATATGATTGGCTAAATATCGCACACTCTCAAATAGTTGCATTTAGTATAATCAAATAATTATTTATGTAATTTTAACAAGTTCAAGAGGGCGCAGAAATACGCTCTCTTTTTTTATTTTAATTTGTTTGTAAACTTTTGTAACAGAAAAGCTTAAAACCCTAAAGAAATCATGAGTTTGAGCCGATATAGAGAATGTAACTAAGGGAAATGAAAAATAAGGAGTATCGCTTATGGGTATGTCAGCATCACAAGCAAGATTGTTATCAATCACAGCAAGATTAAACGACGTAGAGTTTAAATCACAAGAAATAGCAAATATAAAAGTAAGATTAGCAGATGAATCTCAGCAATTAGCTTCAGATTATACAAAAGCTTTAAATAGACAAAAATTAACTTATACAACTTATTCAGATGATAGTAATAAAGGTGCAGCATATAAGGTTGATTTGACAATTTCTAACTTGACAGCTTTTGGATTCAGATTAGTTGATTCATCCAATAATCCTGTTGATCCAAAGGATTATCCGAATGTAACATCTGCACAAATGTATGCAATGATTGAATCAGGTGAATTCAGATTACAACAATTCACAGAAACAAAAGAATTACCTGCAGGTATGAAAGCTGAAACTTGGACTGACCCGGATAAAGTTGATCATAGCGGTTATTTCAGAAATATCACAGCATCAGAAAACTACAATATGAATACTGAATATGATACAACAGAAGTAGCAAAAGCAGAAGCAGAGTACAATGCAGCAAATATGAAGATTAACAACAAAGAAAAATTGTTAGATAACGAATTGAAAAAATTAGATACAGAACACAATGCATTGCAAACAGAAGCAGATTCAGTTAAAAACTTAATCGGCAAAAATATTGAAAAATCATTCAACTTGTTTGCATAATAGATTTTAAAAAACAGACACACAATTTTCCTTATTTCCTTCCCTATACACAAATTTTTAAACCGCTTTCGAGCGGTTTTTTTTTGCCCACAAAAGCAAAAAAAATTTCCTTATTTCCCCTCTCACAAAACAATACTTAATTGTTTTGTTCGGCAGAGTCCTATACACAAATTTTTAAACCGCTTTCGAGCGGTTTTTTTTTGCCCACAAAAGC
>CAYLHN010000031.1:0-15174 GCA_964383455.1 uncultured Muribaculaceae bacterium
CCCCCCCCCGAAATCTTAAATTCAGTCATATTATGCCTCCTTTTTACTTATAACTACTCTATCATTATTTAGGTTTTTTCGGACTTTGTCAATCCTTGTAATCTATTTATTTTACATTTATTTATATTCTTACTGCCTCAGTGCCTTAGTATCTTAGTGCCTGGGTTGTTCACTGTTCAGACCCTTACAAAATATTTAATTATACTTTTGCAAGTTCTTTTACTTCTTGTTGAGGCTGGTTAACAACTTGCATTTGTTGCTCCTGAGCTTTTGCAAGTTTTTTTGCCTGAATTTTAGCCTTAATTTTTTGAACTAAAGTTATAATTGCTGCACCAACAATAGCCACACCTACAACTGAACTTGTTTTACTGTCAGATTTTGAAGGTTTTACTGTTTTTTGAGTTTCAACAGGAGATGTAACAGGCACCTCAGCAGAAGGTTTAGCAGAATTTGTATGTGCTGTTCTGTTTGTTTGTTTTGTTTCAACAAATGTATCTTCTTTAATTTCTTCTTTTTCCTTCAAAACAGCTGTGTATTTATCAAGAGTTGAAACCATTGGAGACAATTTTTGAGTTAATTCATTTCTTAACTGGTCAGCTTTATGAGGATTCTTTGCAACTTCCATTTGAGCTTTCGCTTTAACTGCTTGTGATAATATTTCAGGCATATTTAAAGCATAACTGTTTTCATCCTGCAAAGCTCTGTAGTAATCATTTTCATAATCGTTGTCAACACGCAATTTCCAGTTATCAGGGTGATCTTGTCCGCCTCTGTTGTAAGTTTTATTAATTCCAAAGAAATCAACAAACATCATTTGAAGATTTTCAGAACCTCTGAATAATTCTGTAAATTTAGCTTTTACATGTTCTTTTGGACTGTTCACAATCTTAGCTCTGTATTCAGAACGTTCATGACCTTTTATAGGGTCAGGATTCAAATAACCTGAAAGATAATCTACATTCCAAGCATCAGAATATCTTGTACCATCACGTTTAATCATCTCGCTTGCAGGAGTAGAATCGTGAGAACCTACTAAACTCCAGTTTTGACGAGGAGTATTTTCAACCCTTCTCCATTCTGTTTGAGTTATACCAGGTAAATGTTCCTGACCTCTATAAACTTCGCCAAAAGTTTGAGTTTCAGAACATAAATCTTCCCAAACGGCTTCATTTTTATCTGCACCGTATTCTTTAAATACAGGTAAAACAATTTTACTCAAAACTTTTTTGAAGTTACCGTTAGGATCAACCTCTGGCATATAAGAAACATTGTTTCCTACAAGTCTGTCACGTCTAACTTCTCCACTTGGTTCTTTTACAACAGTATCTTCTTTGTAAACATACGGATCAACCAAACCTAAAGCATGGTCTATACGCACGTTATCATAATTTTTTAGAGAATAAGCAACTTTTTCTCTTAACAGTTTACCTGATTCACCTAAAGAACCGTCTTCTTTAAATAATTTTTTAGGATCTAAAACAGGAATACCCCAAGTTTGCGGACCATTATTTGTACCGCCAAACGGACAACCCAGTTTCCAACCCTTTAAGAAAGCCCCTTGATTTGCCCATACATCACTCTTGTTAAACCCTACAAGCAAATCACCAATATAGTTAAATCCGATTTCTTTTCTTTTGTTATTATTTTCTTTCATTTGTTTATCTGCTAAAAATTGAACAAATGAATTTTTATCAACTTCATCACCATGTTCTTTCATAATTTGAGCATGGCGTTCTTTTGCAGTTTTATCACCGCTTTTTAAATTTTGAGGGAGATTTTTATCTGTTTCGTTCCATTTTTCAAAATCTTCTGTAGCATTTACTTTTGATAAAACTTTATATAAGCCGTCACTTTCCACCCAGCTTTTATTTTCTTTTTTGAAAGCTGTAAATTCTTTATTTAATTTCAAAGCGTCAGCATCTTTGGCTTCAACTTTTGCTTTAAAGTTACCATAAGCTTCACTCAAAGCTTTTTCGTAATTATCAAAAGCTTTGTCAAAATTTGTGTAATTATAGTTTTTACCTTTTGATTCTCTGTTTTTTGTAGTTAATTCGTTATAAGTTTTATCACTTAAAATATTTGCATATTTTTTAGTTTTCAGAGGTTCCATATCAATAAAAAGTTCATTCTTAGCAAAAACTTTTGAAATATACGGAGAGTTATCTTTTTTCTCGATAGTACCGCCAGGTCCTAATTGTACGGCATTAAAACCATTCAATTTTAAAAAGTCAACGAATTTATCTGCACCTTTCGAATAAGGTGAACCTATTGCTGTATCACGTTTATCTGAAGGAAAACTTGAACCGTGAACAATCATGGACAAATTTTTAACTCCCAAATAATCTAAAGCGTCATGGATTGCTTTAGTATACTCAGGTTTTTCTTCTTCCTTCAATTTTCTTCCGAAAGCTACGCTATTTGCGTGATTTGGTCTAATTGGGTTTGATATTGCATGTATTTTCATATCTGTTTTAAGTAGCGTAAAAAAAAAAGTTGCTACTATACCTCCCCAATTACTTCAAAATTGTAATAATTCGTTACTTCTTCTTGAGCCAAAACGGTCAAATTATTGATATACTGTGATAAAACAATAAATGTCATATGACGAAGTTCTATAGGAACTGATAAAATTATATTATCTAAATTATTTGTTTTTGCAAATTTTAATAATCTCAAAGCTGTTTTTTCGACTTTATTACCATCTATTCTTACAATATTTTCGGCATCATCAGTACCATCAAACAATTCAGCCATAGTTTTGTCCGTCATTTCAAGACCTTGAATTGTACCGTCAATATTTGCATATCTGCTGCAAATATACCTTGCAAGTGAAAATCTTATTTTGTCTAATAACGCTTCTTTACTTGCCTCGTCTGAAAAATCATTTATTTTTTCAAAAACATATACTATATCTTTTATAGAAACCTGTTCTCTTATTAAATTTACAAAAATATATCTTAATTCAGCAATCGAAATAAAATCAGGAACAATATTTTCAACGAGATATTGATTTTTTTCCGAAACAATATCAACGTATTTGTTTACATCATCGTAATCAAGCAAATCGTCTATATATCTAATAGCAACAAATTCGACAGCTCTTGCAATATATTCGGACGGTGTCATGCCTTTTTGCCAAAAATCTTTTGTTTCTTTAGCAGGAAGCCAAACAACTTTTTTATCCGTAATAAAATCTACATCAGTATAACAATCTTTCTTTTTGCCTTTATAGCCTATGTCATCTTGAAAATACATTAAATGTTCAGGATATACAAAAGAATTCAAAACGCTTAACCCGCGAACATTAATAGAAAATTCGTATGGTGCAAGCATATCATCGTCTTTAAAAATAATTTTTGGAATTACATAACCTAAATCATCTGCAAGTTTTTGTCTGATTTTAACAGTTTCACTCAATAAATCTGCCTCATTGTCAGGTGAAACAAATTCTAAAATTTGCTCACTTAAATGAATAGAAAATTTTTCTGTTTGCAAAGATGAAAACATAACATCAGGAGAAATAGCTTTTATAAGAGTTTGCTGTAAATTTTCTAATTCTTTTATACCTGCAGACATCTTATCATTAAGTGTTTTTCTTTGCTGCGTACCTGCTTCTTCTTTTTCTAATTGCTCTTTAACTTTTGCAATTTTTTTCTTTTGTTCTCTTATTTTTGATTGAATATCTTTGCAAGTTTCGTAAGGTGAAAGCTTTGCAGAAAGCATTTTTTCCATTTGACTTTTGAACGCTGTAATATTTACAACATCTTCAAACGAATTTTCAACATCAGCTTCTTTTACAAAAATACAGTTGAATTGAAAACCATCATCAGTCTCAACCTCACTCATACTATATAAATCCCAGCCATCTTCAGCCATTTCATTTAAAAGATTTTGCAGCGGAAGTGTGCTTTCGCTTGGAACTGTTTTTATAACATATTGTAATTTCGAATTTTTATTTGCCATTATTTTTCCCTTTTACCAATTAATCAGTTTTAATTTACTTAGCTGTTTTCAATTTTGCAATAACCAAATCTGTTATATCCAAACCGCCTACAAAAACTACGCTGTAATCAACAATTACATCAAGTTTTTGTTCAACAAGAACTTGTTTTGCTGCACTCTGAATTTTTTTATAAACATCTTCTTCTTTTTTCAATTTGAAGTCGATGTAAGCAGATTGTCTTGCTTCGAATTCCTTTTTTGTTTTTTCTTCAAAGTTTTTTTGTTTTAAAGGCGTATCCAAAGCTTTATATTGTTTTTCTTTATCGACGATGAACTGTCTCAATTCCAAAGCTTTATTGTCAATTTCTTTTACAGCAGATTGAGCGTAAGCATAGTTATCCTGAACTTTTTTGTAATCAATAAAACCTACCCCCTCAGCAAAAGCAGGTGAAATTGCAAAATAAATTACTGTCATAACTAATAATGTTTTCAAAATTTTCATTTTTATTTCTCCTTATAACTTTTTAAATTAATACATCATATCACCGACACCGAAAGTAAAGTATCCGCTTTTACGAGTAGCACCCATTGGATTTGTAAGCGGAATACCATAGTCTATAGACAACGGGCCAAGTCCCGGTATATAAACTTTCAAACCAACCCCTGCAGTAATAGCCTGACCAGGTCTTTCATACATACGATTTGTTATATTGTCTGCGCCAAATACTTTACCTGCATCAACAAATAAAGATAATTTTACATTTTCAAAGAACGGCACTTTTTTAATTCTATCCAAGAAGAATAATGGAGTATTCAACTCGGCTGAACCCATTACATATCCCGTACCTGTTCCGACAGAACCCATTCTGTAGCCCCTGATTGTATAAGGGCCGCCAAGTCTGTATTGCATAACTTCAGGCGTATCTTTTGCACCGTGAATAATACCGCCTGCTTTTGCTGTCAAAGAGAATGAAGACTTGCTCATAACAGGGAAATATTTTTTAATAGATGCTGATAATTTACCGTGAGTTTTATTAAAACCTGTTAAAGAAACATTTTCTGAGAATTTAACATTTGCAAGAACGCCATTTCTTGTGTTTACAGAAGAATCACGCGTATCGTAAACCAAACCCGGCGCCAATTCGATAAAGAAACCGCCATCCAATTGGTCTTTACGAAGTTTTCTTAATTCCTTTTCGCTAATTCCCGGAACAGTCAACTTAGCGCGTTTTATAAATCCGCCGTAATCACCTTCGGAAACTTTTACATATTGAGCACCAAGATTAAACATAGAGCTTGCATGTTCATTAACTTTCAATCTGTGCGAAACACCGACTTCTCCGCCAAATCTTTGCTCCATAGCTAATGGTACTTGATACGAACCAAAATCCCTGTAAAATAATTTTGCTGATAAAGAATTATCAGCATTTAAGAAATAAGGTTCAAAGAAATTAATTTCGGCTTGCAAGTTTGCACGGCTAAGTACAGATGCGTCACTCATTACAACACCTGAACCCGCTAAGAAATTAATTCCCAAACGCTGGCCTTTACCCATAAAGTTGTTATCAGTAATACCGGCAGAACCAAAGAAACCTGTTGCCGAATCCAAACCTGCGCCAACAGAAATACTTGCAGAACTTTGTTCTGATACTTCTATCGTTACATCGTAAGTTTCAGGATTTTCTGCGGATGGCTCAATATCACGATTAACATCCTTGAACGCCTGTGTTGCATACAACCTTACCAAATCAGCTTTAATGAGATTTTCATTGTAAACCATGCCTGGCTCTGTCAAAATATTACGTTCAATAACATAATCTTTTGTTTTTCTGTTACCCGTTATAACAATTGAATTTACTATACCTTCAGACATTTTTAAATTTACAACACCGTCAGGATCATCGTAAAACTCACTTACACGAGCCAAAATATAACCTTTTTCGGCGTAATAATTTTGGATGTTTTCTATTGCTTCGTTGATTTGCATAACATTTTGAGGTTTTCCTCTCAGGGGTAATAAATAGGATAGTATCTCTTCAGTCGAAACAACAGAATTACCTTCAACAGTAAAATCCGTCATTGGCATATTTTCTTCAACTATAACACGCAGGGTAATTGTATTATCAGGATTTTTTATAGGAATAGCTTTTAATTTTTCGGAAAAGAAACCTGTTTGATAAATACGTTTTAAGTCAGTTTGCAGTAAATCTCTATTATAAGTATCACCTGAATGTAACTGCATTCTATCTAAGATATATTGGGGTTTTATTACGTTTGAGCCTGAAATTTCAATATCTTTAATATAAAGTTTTGCATCATCATCAATTTTAACAAGCGGTTTTTTGTTTTTAACCGCAGAATTATTCAAATCTCCTGAATCTTCAATAGCCAAAGCGCTTGCGGTACTTACCGCAAGTATACATATAGCAAATAATAATTTACATATATATCTTAACGAGTTCAAAACTCTATTCCTAATCTTTATTCTTTTTCGCTTGAGCTATTTCGGCTATTTTTGGCTATTCATTCAAACGATATTGTGATACTTATCCTATAATTTTATTATATCTTAAACATGATATTTCGACCAATATATTTTGAAAATTAACACTATTGTTACAAAGGTTACTAACCAATATTTAAAGATATCAAGACTATTTTATATTTTGTTTACAAAAAGATTTTTATAAAAACTTGTTATAAAATCAAATTATGAAAAAAACAATTTTAATATTTGGCTACATTGCGCTCATATTAATATCTTTAAGCATGCTTTTTCCGTTTTTTGCAATGCTGAATCTCGCATTTGCAAATGAAGACGCTATTTTTAAAAATATTGGGGTATTTTTTCAGACTGATTTAACAACAGAAAACTTTAAACACGTTTTCAGTGAAATACCAATAACAAAATATTTTATTAATAGCATGATTGTGGCAGTTATAACGACCTTGGGACAGGTTATTATTTCTTCACTGGCCGGATATTCATTTGCAAGATTAAACTTTAAACATAAGGAATTTTGGTTTTTAGTTATCTTAATAACAATGATGGTACCACCTCAAGTAAACATTATTCCGTTATTCTATTTAATGAGAGAATTACATCTTGTTGATACATACCCTGCATTGATTTTACCGGGACTATTTGGCGGATTTGGAGTATTTTTAATGCGTCAGCATTTTTTATCTTTACCAAAAGATTTGGAAGAATCCGCAAAAATGGACGGTTGTAATTTGTTTCAGACTTTTTTTAAAATTGCATTTCCTCTTGCATTACCTGCGGTGGTTACGTTAACTATTTTCACGTTTGTAACAACATGGAACAGTTTTATGTGGCCGTTAATTATAACAAATTCAGAATCAATGAGAACTTTGCCTGTCGGACTGGCTATATTCAAGGGAAGTTTCAGAGAAATAACTCTTTGGGGTGATTTACTTGCGTGTTCGGTCATTTGCACTATTCCGGTTATAATAATTTTTCTTTTGGGTAAAAAATATTTCTTATCCGACTTACTATCCGGTGCGGTAAAAGAATAACCAACAAGACTGTACAGTCGGGCAGTTAAAGTGACTAGTAAAAAAATGTAATATACATATATGCAAAGTACAGTTACCCCAATTCAAAACGATACTTTCATTGCTATGTTTACGCACGATTTGAAAACGCCGATAAACTCAGGTATTTTTGCGCTTGAAATGTTGTTAAAAGATAAATCATTAAACGATTATCAGATTGAACTATTAAATGACATTCTTAATGCGTCAAAATACATGAAAAGATTGACTGAAAACGCTCTTTGCAAATTCAAAGCAGAAAGCGGTAAGCTTACGCTAAATAAAGAACTTTGCTCTATCAAAAACATTGTGAAAAATTGTATTAATGAAACAAAGTACATACTAAAAGATAAAAATCAAAAACTTAATTTTAAATGTCCGAAAGAAGACATCAAATTCAGTGTTGATTATATTGAATTATCAAGGGTTATAAATAATTTAATTTCAAACGCAAGCAAATATTCTCCAAAAGATTCACAAATTGATGTTGAGTTAAAACAAACGGATAAAAATTTTCACTTTAAAATAAAAGACTACGGCTGCGGAATAGATATACAAGAACTTGATAAAGCTTTTGATAAATATGTAAGACTTGCCAATAATCAAAAATCAGTCGGAACGGGACTGGGATTGTATATTACGAAATTGATAATAGATGCACACGGAGGAAAAATTAATATAAAAAGTAAACTCGGAAAAGGAACCGAAATTTCTTTTGAAATTCCCCGATAAATCCAACTAAAGTTATAGAAATATCACCTTTTTTTATAATTCAAATTTTAATTATATTTATATAAAATAGCTGATAAGAGGTGAAAATGTCTGAATTTATAGAAAACAAATACTTGATTGGCATAAAGACCAAAGAATTTAATTTCAAATACTTAGCCGGACTTGCAATTGCAATAAATCAAATGAACTTAGGTTCAAAACCGCTTGCCCTAGATTTACAAGAGGTTGAAACCGTTACAGAAGATTTTTTCACTTTTATAAAAATTTTTTCTCAAACATCAAAACTATCTCTTGTAAATATTTCAGCAGAATTATTTACCATTTTAAACTTGAGAAGATATGATAAAAATGTTAGAATGTATAATACAGAATTGGACTATATTCAGGACAAAAATGAATTAATTAACAGACAATTTCAACTTGTAAAATAAATCAGGAAAACTTATGCATAAATTTTTAAAAGAAACAGTATACACAATCCTTGCATTAAAAGAAAAATTTGCAAAAAAGAAAAAAACAAAAAATGAAAAAAATAATTCAACCTCAAAAACAGTATTGAATAACGGCTGTTCACTAAATTTAAGTGCAAAAACGGAAGAAGCAAAAGCAAGATTAGAAAATAATGTTGCTACACTTTTAAAACAATTCGAAAACATGCCTGAAAAAGTACTACTCTACATTGAACGAAACGGAACGCCTGTCATAAGACACAAAAAGGCAAGTGAAGTTTTAGATATAATTCGTGAAGAACAAGGATATTTAAGAGAATTACGAGGATTAAAAGCCTTTTTATTAAACTTAATGGTATTCAAAAAATTAGGTTTTAAAACAAAACCGATGTTTTTGCTTGATGAAGGAAAAGTTGACGAATATGCGATGATTCATCAATTTTATAAATGGTATGCAATGAAAGTTGATATGCCGGGATTTGATGCAAAAACTCAGGAAAATTTCAGAAAATATATTGATGAAAAAAGTTATCTTAATATGTCAAATTTAGATGTTGATGAAATTATTGCACTAAAAGAAGCGATAGCCAGAGACGTAGATGCGATAACATTTACGGAAAATATTGCAAAAGAAAATGAAGGCAGCAAAAAAGCATTAAAGAAAATGACCGACGGCGGCGCGTCTGTGTAACATAATTTTTGACTGAGAGTAGAAATTTTAGAATCTATTAGTGTCTTTTTTGACTATGATCTCAATTAAATGAGGTATTTTAAACCTACAAAAAATATGTATAATAGTCTTAAAATTAAATAAAAAAATAAATAACAAACGGCACTCCGTGAACCTTTTAACAGACATGCCGAATTTTGTATAAAGTGAAAACTTAAAACAATATTCGAGATTAATGAAAGGAGGTCGCGTATGAGTCAAAAATTAATGACGCTAGCCGGAATATTTTTTATAATAGCATTGCTATTAAACAAAAATGAACTAGCGTTGATGATTGCAGTCTTAACGCTAGTTCCTAAATCATAGAACTATCACGGAGTAAAAATATAATCATCTGATTATATGCCGTTTGTTCTGTTTTTATTATTACATATTTACATAAATTTTTCAAGCCCATGTAGAATTTATATTTCGTGCATTAAAATGCACGCTACAAACTAAGAGTGTAAACAGTGAACAGTCTGGGGTTAACAGTCAGTTCACAAACAACAGTTCACAGTTCACTATTTACAACTTGTTTGTGTTTCCCTTTTTCAACTCAGCCATCACTGCAAGACTCGGAAGATTAAATTCTATTGGAATGTCATTCTGAACTTGCATCTGTTTGTCGGAATCTTCTGATTTCGTTACAAACTGAATCCTCACAGAGGGTTTTAGAATCTATATATTCAATGACAGTAGGTAGACTAAAGTTAAAGTCTACTCTACGACTCTTTTTTATTGATAAATACCTATTAATGGCAAGATGTATTTGATACTCCATCTAAAATAATTGATGGAGTATCATTACATTTACCAGTATTATCGGCTTTTAAATAGTCCAAGTTACCAAAATTTAAAACCCAATTTGCACAATAATATTCAGTATGAGTTTGTACACAACGATTTGCAAAATCATCTCCATTATATGATACTATACCATTTAAATCTGTTAATAAAAATCCAAAAATATCACTACCAGGTTGATTTTTACCTTTTTGCGGGCCATCTATATCAACCTCCAATGAAAAAGAATAATTTTTAACCGGTCCCCAATCGCAACTAAAGTCAGTATCACATTCTTCACCTAAAAGAAAAGTCATTCCATCAGATAACTGGTAAACAATATGACCATAACCATATTCATATGAATCAAGATTACCTTTTAAAGCGTCACAGCTAATATCTTGACTTTCATCACAAGATTTCGAGATTTTTAGAAACTCACCAACTCTTTTCATCCAACAATCGTTCCAGTTTTGTTGACATTCTTGAGAACTACTTTGCCATGTTGATAACGGGCCATATATAGCAACCGCACGGTCATTAGCTTCATTAAGCATTGAATACGCTTTTTGAAGTCTTGTTACTGTCTCCTTATCTCCCGTTGCATGGTTTAAATTTGGTAACGTCAATGCTGCAACAACGCCGATTATACCGATGACGATGAGCGTTTCAGCCAGGGTGAAGGCGGATTTCCAAGAGGCTCTATGGCACTGAGGCACTAAGGCACTAAGAGGTTTAGTGGACTGTGAACACTGAACTTCTCCCTCTACCTGCGGGAGAGGGCTGGGGTGAGGGGTTAACCTCTTATTTCCCATATGGCTTAACAGTTGAAAGACATTTCTTAGTGTCTTAGTGCCATAGTATCTTAGTATCTTTAAATAATTAACAAATTTGTTTGATAGGTTGAAACCTTTACTACAAGCGGGTTTTACCCCCCTGAAATTAAATTTTTGTGCATATTATGCCTCCTTTTACTTATAACTACTCTATCATTATTTAGGTTTTTTCTTACTTTGTCAATCCTTGTAAGCTATTTATTTTACATTTATTTATATTCTTAGTGCCTTAGTGCCTTAGTATCTTAGTGCCTAAGTTATTCACTGTTCATACCCTTACTGCCTTAGTATCCTACTGCCTTTTAATACACAAAAAAAATCTGCTTAATTAAAATATAATATAAAATAAAAAAGCACGGATTTTGTAAAATAACAAAATCCGTGCTTTTCTCTGCAATTTATTATATACTCTTATTTATCTAAGCTGCTTTAGCTTCTTTATTTTCTTCTTGTTGAGGAAGATTTCTAACGATATGATGTTTTTTACCTGATTTTTTAGAAGAACTTGCAGGAAGACCGTGGTATGAACCTTGATATTCACCTGCTGCATTAGCTTTTTCTTTTTTATCAGCTTCAGGTCTTGTCAAACCTCTTTCTTCTCTTGCTTTTTGAATTTCTTCAGGATTTTTTACGGTTAAAACAACTTTACCGTTTGTTTCTTTTGAAACAGCTTCTTTTAAATCTACAGGGTAATCATCATAGTTTCCACCGATTTTACCTTTGATAATTTCTTCAGTTACTGCATTTGCATTAACTTGAATGTTATCAGGCATGTTTGGATATCTTCTCATCCATTCATCATAAGACATATTGCCTCTTGAACCGTTACATTCTTGGCATTCACCCATGTAGTTGTTAGTTGCATTAGGACCGCCTTTTGATTTCGGATGGATATGTTCAGCAGTTACAACAGCTTTTTGAATTAATCTGTGAGCAAATTTACTGTCATTGCCGCTATAACCATATTGTGTAATCATTTTGTTAATAATTTTTTCTGATTCAGGGATTTGAACAGCTACATCCAAAACTTTGTGGATATTTTCGTGTTTAATTCCATTTTTTTCTTCCATTTTTACAATTTTATCTAAGAAATTTCCTCTGTTAAAGTTTGAACCTTTGTAAGTTACTTTACCTGTATATCTTCTGTCTTTTGCTATACCGAAAGTTTCTTTTAATTCTTTATCACAAAGAGCTTGGATAGGATTTTCTTCTCCTAAAAGTTCTTGAGATTTTGCACTTGTTCTTCTGATAACATCAATTTGTTCATCTTTTAAAATTTTGTTAGCGTCTGCGCCTTTTCTTGTGATAGCTGAACATAATGTAGCATCAGGCATATCTTTTAGTTGTTTTTGAATAAAATGAACAACTGCTTTTTCTTCTGCTCTGAAATATTTCATGTTATCTTCAAGAATTTGATTTAATTCTTTACCTGAAGCGTGTCCTGCTTCGTTTGAAAATTCATCAACTTGTCTGTTAGTCATCATTGGACGACCGCAGCAAGTGCAAGGCATATCAGGTAATTCTTTTACTCTGAAATTTGCAGTTGAGCATGGAAAACCTGTAAATACAGGATTAACCATTTGCGCACCCAAGAAATAATTTCTTGCA
The DNA here is from genome assembly GCA_964383455.1 of uncultured Muribaculaceae bacterium. Lineage (GTDB taxonomy): Bacteria > Cyanobacteriota > Vampirovibrionia > Gastranaerophilales > Gastranaerophilaceae > UBA6984. The sequence continues at coordinate 12,618 of CAYLHN010000031.1, forward strand.
ATTTCTGATGCTCTTGATGAATTTTGTTGGATTGGATTAGTTACATTTTTCGCAACTTCTGTGTTTAATTTTTTTGTTTGAGCTACTGTCGAAATAGGTGTAGCTGCAGTAATTCTTTGAATGTGCATTCTAAATTTGAGACCTTATGTTTCCTTACCTAAATAATCGTGTTTATTTTTTAATTAATATTTTATAGAGACCTTGTGTTTATATTATTATATTAATACTATAAATAATTTTTGTAAATACATTTATTAACTTTTGTTGCAGAAATTTTTAATGATGATGCGGATGCGGTCTATGAGGATAGTTGTGCTCATGATGCTCCGACGGATTTGGTTGATAAGGCTGAGATGATGGTTGTGGAATACCTCTTTCTTCTCTTGCTTTATCAATTTCTTCAGGATTTTTTACTTCAAGTTTAATTATTCCGCCTGTTTCTCTTGCCATTGTAGCTTGAATATCCAACGGATAATCATCATATCTTGAACCAAGATTACCTTTAATAATTCTTTCTGTTACTTCGTTTATGTTTCTTTGAACACTTCTTGGCATGTTAGGGAAATTTTCCATCCATTCTTCTAATGGCATGTGACCGCGTTTGCTATTGCAATCACCGCATTCCGAAACGTAATTTGCTGTATTATCCGGACCTCCTAACGTATCAGGATGAATGTGTTCTGCTGTTGCAACAGATGGTTGAACTAATCTGTGTGCTATTGCTAAATCATCTTTGTCTCCATGAGCATATTTTACTATAAATGCTTCGATGGAATTTTTAGACATCGGTAATTTTACCGCAGTGTCAAGTAATTGACCTGCAAGTTCTTTGTCTTCAAGTTTGTTTGTAACTTTAACAAATTTCTTTAAGAAAGGTTTTCTTTCAAAGTGTTTTTCGTCTGTACTTTCTTTGATATCTTTGCGTGCCTGTCTTACACACTTTTCAACATCATTATCTTTGCCTAAAACTTTTGCTTTTTCAACAATTTCATCTAAAACGTTATATTGTTCTTCTTCCAGCATTGCTTTTGCATTTGGGGAATAATGCGTCAATAAACCTTTCATTGTTAAATCAGGATTCATTTTTGATGTTTTAATGAGGAAATTAGCAACAGCTTTTTCTGTTCCTCTGAAAAACTCTTTATTTACAGTCAAAAGATTTTGTAAATCTTCACCTTTTGCACCTACCGCTTTACTTTCAAAATTTTTAACGCCGTTATTTGTCATCATAAGACGACCGCAGCATGCGCAAGGAATACCCTCTTCACGTTTTACTTTAAAATCTGATTTCGCACAAGGATGCCCTTCAAAGCTAACCATCTGACCGCCTCGGAAATAGCTTGACAATGCTTGTGAACCTGTTTTGCTCTCTGTTGTTTTAACTTCAGGCTGTACTGAAACCGCTGTTTCTTTTGTGTGATGTTCTACACTTAGAGGTTTTACTGCAAAATTTTGTGCATCAATGTTTCTTAAAATCATATCCTAAATATTTATTTGGTAAATTGTACTTATATAATATCCCTAAAAAATTTTTTTGTTATTTGCATGAAAAAATGTTTACAATAGTTTATAATGTACTATTTACACTAATTTTAACCTTTCATACAATTATATGATTTTTTGTTAAAATTCGCTTTACAATGTTGCAAAAAAAATTGTTTATGTGAGAATAAACTTGGATATTAATATTTTAACTTTTTTAGTGAAGGAGAAAAAATGAACAAAAAGACTGGTATTTTGTCAGCATTATTGTTAACAATGTTGACAGTGTCTGCACCGGCTTTTGCCAGCGAAGCAGACTTAGTTGTACCGGAAATTGCTCAACATTATCCTCTGGGTTACACATTATTATTGTGCGGACTTGGAGTTTCTGTTTTGGGCTTGATTTTCGGTCTTATTGCGTTTTTACAAGTTAAAAAGACAGAAGTTCACGAATGTATGGCTGCTGTTGGTAACACAATTTTTGAAACTTGTAAAACTTATCTTGTTCAACAAGGTAAATTTTTAATCGCATTAGAAATTCTAATCGGTTTATGTATTGCATTTTACTTTGGCGGTTTAGCTAAAATGGGTTGGACAGGCGTTCTAATTATTTTGGCTTTTTCTGTTATCGGTATTTTAGGCTCATATGCAGTAGCTTGGTTTGGTATCAGAATGAATACTTTAGCAAACTCAAGAACTGCATTTACAGCATTAAAAGGTAATCCGTTAAATATTTTAAATCTTCCTTTGAAAGCAGGTATGTCAATTGGGGTTGTACTTGTTTCAATCGAATTGATTTTAATGTTGGTAATTTTATTATTTGTTCCGGGTAACATTGCAGGTGCTTGCTTTATCGGTTTTGCAATCGGTGAATCTTTAGGTGCTTCTGCTCTTCGTGTTGCAGGTGGTATTTTTACAAAAATTGCTGATATCGGTTCAGATTTAATGAAAATCCAATTCGGTATTAAAGAAGATGATCCTAGAAACCCTGGTGTAATTGCTGACTGTACAGGTGATAACGCAGGTGATTCTATCGGACCTACAGCTGACGGTTTTGAAACTTATGGTGTAACAG
>CAYLHN010000032.1:0-15124 GCA_964383455.1 uncultured Muribaculaceae bacterium
TAATATGCACAAAAATTTAATTTCGGGGGGGGGGTAAAACCCGCTTGTAGTAAGGTTTTTAACCTATTAAACAAATTTATTAATTATTTAAAGGCACTAAGATACTATGGCACTAAGACACTAAGAAATGTCTTTCAACTGTTAAGCCATTCAACTATTAAACAAAATCTGTTCACAGTTTGTAGCGTGCATTTAAATGCACGAAAATTCTTAGTGCCTCAGTGCCTTAGAACATTTTGTAATGGATTGCTTCGTTTCACTCGCAATGACGGTCTATTCACAACTCACCACTCACGACTCACTAAAGCAGCTTTTACCCTCGCCGAAACCCTTATTGTCATCGGCATAATCGGTGTTGTTGCAGCGTTGACTTTGCCAAACTTGAACCACGCAACAGGTGACAAAGAAACAGTAACAAGAGTTAAAAAAATATATTCATCACTAACTGAAGCACTTGACAGATCGCAAGTAATTTATGGTGATTTCGATACTTGGTTTACAGGTGTTACAGATGTTGCACAAAGAAATGAAATATTTGCAAAAAGAATAACAGAATTCTTGAAAGTTTCTAAAGATTGCGGAACTGGTGAAGGATGTTTTTCAACAGCACCATTATTAGATACCGATGGAAGTCAGGCTTTGGCTAACTTTTACAGTTTTTTAGCTGGTAACAGTGATCAAACCGTAATGTTGCCTGACGGTATCTCTATAGCATTTCAAAATTTAAATAATACTACTAACACAAAAGCATATATATATGTTGATGTTGACGGGCCAAATAGAGGTAAAAACAGATGTGGTGCTGATATATTTACATTTACAATTTATATAGGTGAAACGCTTGCAAATACCGAGGGTGTAAAAATAAATCAACTTATTCCAAATGGTACTCCCGGCAATTGGACCGGTGATTATGATTTAGGTAAAAATATTGAAACTGCCTGGGCAATTCAAAATGGCAATTTGGATTACTTAAAATGTCCGGATGAGTTAAATTGGGAAACACAAACTTCCTGTCGCTAAGTTTATTTATTAGAATATAAAAGAGTGTCGGATTTGTTTTAACAAATCCGACACTCTTTTATGTATTACAGTTTATTCATACAGCAATTTTTATATTTTTTACCGCTGCCGCAAGGACATGGGTCATTTCTGCCGATTTTTTCACCTCGTTTTATCGGTCTTACTTCTATTTCTTCATTTTTTTCTTCCGAACTGTCAAAGTTTTCCGCAGCTTTTGAAAGTTTTGTTTCAACTTCTTCTCTGCTTCTTCTTATTTGTACTCCGAATTTTGTTCTGAATAAATGTTTTACTGTTTCAGCCTGAATATCATACATCATATTGTTAAACAAGTCGTATGCTTCTTTTTTGTATTCTATTAACGGATCTTTTTGTCCGTATGCTCTAAGACCTATACCATCGTGCAAAATATCAATGTTATGCAAGTGGTCAATCCATCTGTTATCTACAACCTGAAGCATTATATCTCTTTCAACACTGCGTGCGATATTATTATCTTCGAACGGATGCTGTTCTATCGGATTTTCTTCATATTGAGATATAACTTCATTATAGAAATTTACCATTTCTTCTTCGTGTTCACGGTATTTTTGTTTAGCTAAGTCTATAATTTTATCATACATTTCGTTATATGTAAGATTTCTGATGTCAGAAACGGTTACATACGACAATTGCGGAATAATTGAGTGAAGTTCTTTTATTAATTTATTCAATTCTTCTTCAATGTATTCTTCTACATGCATATGCGGAGAAATATAAGCGCTTAAAAGTCTGTCAATTTCTTTTTCAATCATATAAATAACATCTTCTGACAAATTTTTTCCGAACAAAACTTTTCTGCGCTGTTCATAAAATTTCTCTCTTTGAACATTCATAACGTCATCGTATTCAAGAACAGATTTTCTTATATCGAAGTGATAAGTTTCAACTTTCTTTTGTGCGGATTGAATTTGCGCAGTGATAATCGGATTTTCAATCGCCATGTCTTCTTCAACGTTTAAAGCATTCATTAAGCTGATAATTTTTTCACCGCCGAAAATTCTCATCAAATTATCTTCCAGCGATAAGAAAAATCTTGTTGAACCCGGGTCTCCCTGACGTGCAGCACGACCTCTTAATTGATTATCAATACGTCTTGATTCATGGCGTTCTGTACCTATAACGTGTAAACCGCCTGCTTTTACAACTTCTTGATGTTCTCGTTCGGTTTCTTCTCTTGTTTCTGCAAGAATTGCATCTTTTTTAACTTCGTAGTTAACATCTTCAGGCGTAATATTCCATTCTTCAAGTTTTTCTTTTGCAAGATATTCAGCATTACCGCCAAGCAGAATATCCGTACCACGACCTGCCATATTAGTTGCTATTGTTACTGCTCCCTTTCTTCCGGCTTGGGCAATAATATAAGCTTCTTTTTCGTGATGTTTTGCATTCAAAACATTATGTTTTATTCCTCGTTTTTTCAGTAATTCAGAGATATATTCAGATTTTTCGATACTTATTGTACCAACAAGAACAGGTCTGCCAAGTTTATGCATTTCAATAATATCTTCAACAACTGCAAGATATTTTTGTTTTTCAGATTTATAAATTACGTCGGAATAATTTATTCTGATATCTTTTTTATTTGTCGGAATAATAGTTACTTCTAAATTATAAATTTTACCAAACTCTGCTTCTTCCGTCATTGCGGTACCGGTCATACCGGATAATTTCGGATAAAGCCTAAAAAGATTTTGGAAAGTAATACTTGCAAGAGTTTGAGTTTCGTCTTGAATTTTAACACCTTCTTTTGCTTCAACGGCCTGATGTAAGCCGTCAGACCAACGACGACCTTCCATAAGACGTCCCGTAAATTCATCAACGATGCAAACTTCACCGTTTTTAACTACATAATCAGTATCTTTGATGAACAATTCCTTAGCTTTTAATGCTTGTAAAAGATGGTGGGCATAGTTGTCTTCTATATCAAATAAATCTTTGCATCCTATTAATTCTTGAGCTTTATCAATACCATCTTCCGTTAAAATAACATTTTTGTTTTTTTCATCAACTTCGTAATCTTTAATTTTTTCAAGTTGAGGCGCAATTTTGGCCATCAATTGATATGTTTCTGCAGATTTTTCTAATCTTCCGCTAATGATTAAAGGTGTTCTTGCTTCATCAATTAAAATACTGTCAACTTCATCGACAATTGCGTAGTTATAAGGACGTTGTACAAGCATATCAACATGACTTGCCATGTTATCACGAAGGTAATCAAATCCGAATTCATTGTTTGTACCGTAAGTTATATCGCATTGATAAGCCTGTCTTTTTGCGTCAAAATCTTCAGCACTTCTTCCGCCTGAAAGAATTACACCAACTGTTAAACCTAAAAATTTGTAAATCTTACCCATCCATTCAGAGTCACGTTTTGCAAGATAATCGTTTACAGTTACGACGTGAACCCCTTTGCCTGTAAGTGCATTCAAATAAGCCGGTAATGTTGCAACAAGCGTTTTACCTTCACCTGTTCTCATTTCCGCAATATGACCGTTATGTAGAAAATATCCGCCTATTAACTGAACGTCAAAGTGACGCATATTTAAAACACGCTTCCCTGCTTCTCTTACTGTTGCAAAAGCTTCTGGTAAGATTTTATCTAATGCTTCTTTTTCTAAAATTCTATCAGTTTTTGGATTATCAGATGTTTTTCTGTTTTTTAATATTTCTTTGAATTCATCAGTCTTTGCTCGCAATTGCTCATCTGTCATTTTTTCAAATTCAGGTTCAAGTGCGTTTATATGTTCTATTATAGGCATTATCGCTTTTATTTTTCTTTCATGCGGGTCGCCCATAAGTTTTAATAAAAATTGAATCATTTTAATCCCCTTTATTATTTATATTCTAACATGAATATAAGTTTTAACAAAAAATAAAACATTAAATAGCCTTATCGGGCTAAGATTGGAAAAGATTATTAATCTTGTTTGTAATGTCTTGAGGATCAATTTCGTTTGTAACTTTATTGATATCTTGTGCTATTTGATATAATTTTGCGGCTTCAATTTTGTCACCTGTTATAGTAATTGCTCTGGCAAGATTAAAGTGTGCAAGAGCATAATTAGGATTGCATTCTATAGATTTTTTAAATAATTCTATAGCTTTTTGAACATATCCTAAATCATCAAGATAAATTACTCCAAGATTATTGTATGCAATGTCATACATTGGATCATTTGCAATTGCAAGTTCGTATTCTTTTATTGCTTCGTCAGTTTCACCTTTGCCCCAGTATAAGAAACCTAAATTACAGTGAATTTTGGCATTGTTAGGATCTAAATCAAGAGCACTTCTGTATACTGTCAATGCATTTTCAAAATCTTCTTTGTCATAAAATGCAGAACCCAGATTTACGCATATATCAATATCTTCAGGAGTTAGCAAGTATGCACTTTGGTATGCACTGATAGCAGCATCTAAATCACCTTTGTTTTCCTGATATACAAAACCTAATGTTTGGTTAATAATACTTGTCCATTGTCTGTTAGGATTTAGTGTTATAGCTGTTTGATAATGCGAAATGGCTTCTTTAATTTCACCTTTTATATAGTATAAATTTGCCAAATTAGAATGAAATTCCGGCATATTAGGTAAAATACTTATTAATTTCAAGTACATTTCTATAGCATTATCATAATCGCCCTGTTCTTCGTATGCCTGACACAAGTGTCTATACGCAGGAATATTCAAACTATCAAGCCAAATTGCCATTTTATATTCTGTAATTGCATCATCATATTGACCTATTGTTCTGTAGATGTCACCTAATAAGCAATATAAAGGAACAAACCCCGGAGCTTTTTCAATCGCATTTATGTAAAGTTGTATAGCTCCGTTTAATCCTCTTTTGCGAACTAAATAGTATCCTTTTACAAGTGTAGGTAAAAATTGAAGATACGATAATGAACGCATAACATTTTTTACGGCAAACTTATCAAAAGGTAAAGTCAAAAGTGACATAATTAATTCAAATTTACTTTTCCACCATGTAAGCGGATTCCTGAAAGAAGAAACTTTATATAAATTATATAAAAGATAATGTGCAGATGAACTTGTCCAAGGATTTAGTTTAATGGCATGTTTTGCATTAAATAGAGCTTCCAAAAAATGGGTCTTTTTAGTGTACGTTTCTGCTAAAAGATAGTATGCTTTTGCAAGTTTTTTATCTTTAGTTATTGCCATATTTAAATAGTTTACGGCTCTATCTAAATCACCTTTATAATATTGTGCCTGACCTATTTTAAAATATATTTCCGCAGAATCAATATACGTTTCTAAAGCTCTTTGGTATTCCGTAATTGCTTCGTCTATATATTGATAAGAATTGTGTATATCTAAGTGCCACGCTAAATACAAGTCTCCCAATCTAATGTGCAAATCGGCATTTGTCGGATCATTTTGCAATTCAATTTGGCAAAGTTCAATAGCATTTTGAACATTACCGTTTTTGACTTGTTTTTTTATTTTCTTTTCAATTTCTTGAAGTTTGCTGTTCATATCTGTGCAATAAAATATTCAAACTTACTTTTGACGATTTTGCATGTCAATATCAAAACAAGTTTTAATAATTTTATCTCTTTCTTTCTCGTCAATATTTGTGAATGCCAATGTGTATTCATCCGGCTGTAAAGAAGGGTTATCCAAAATAACTGCCTCAAATACCGCAGGAGTGTCAAAATTTCTTAAATACAATTTTCCTTTTACTACTTGTTCAGGTTCTAATTCTTCTTTACTGAAGAATTTTATACCACCGCCGGAAATATCAATTGTGCTTGCAATAAACACTTCTTTGCTTAATTCAAGTGTAAGCTTTGTTTTTAATGGTGATCTTGTATAATCACGTCTTTGAATAACAACTGCATCTTCAACGTATTCAACAACAAATTTGTCATTGTCAGGTGAACTTAAAACAGTTGATTCAAAAACCAACAAGCCTGAAGGTGTGTATACTTTTACATCAATAGGTGTGCCATCTTCAAGATACTGCTTTAAAGTCTCAGCATCAGAAGGATACTCAAGTTCTAACTTGTCTTTAAAAATTTCTTTTACAATACAATCCAATTGCATCTCGATGCCGTTTTCGCCATCAAAGAAAATTGCTGCTTTTTCATCTTTACTAATTTTATTCATATTAACATTTTAATTAATATTTGATAAAAATGCAAGTGTTTTGTATCGAAAAACAATAAAAATGCTACAAAACTCTACAATTTTTTTTACAAATAAAAAGAAACCGCTAAAAAGCGGTTTCTTTTTAGTGTTCTGCATATATTTTTAAAATGGTAGTATTTCTTTTATGACTTTTGCAAATTTATGTATAATTTTTTCTTCTGTTTGTTCAAGTTTTTCTAAACCGCTAAAAGAACAATAAGTTGAATTTGCAATATCTTTAATTCCGTTTGATGTTGCTTCATATTGTTCAACTGCATCTTGATCTATTAAGTATTGAGGGTATGCGCCTTCAAACGGAAGCTGCAAATTATGTTTGATTTCTTTTTTAGGTAATTCATAAGCATCGCATAAATCTTTATCTGCTAAAAATTGTATGTTTCTTATATCGTGTTTTTTAGGATTTTGAATATAAATATCACTTAAATCTATATCAGCTAAAACGTTTCCTCTGGAGTTGCTGAATTCATTTAATGTATTTTTTACACTTGTTTGAGGGTAAGAAAAAATGTTTTTTGAAACATTAGAGTTACCGCCTTTTCTGTTGCCAGCAACAGACGCGGTAAAACTAGGGGTTGTATATTTACTTGTAATGTTATTAATTTTCATACCTGAATTATAAAACAAACAAAAATAAATTGTAATATTTACAATTAATAATTGTTACAAATCTTTACAATTGTTGGATAAAAATATATTGGCTTTAATTGTTAAAAGCCAATATATTCAACGTTCTTACCGGAAAATAGTTTCCTTTTTTTGTTATGTCTTTGTGTTTTTTTTATATTTTAATTCTTAATAAAACTTTATAAATTATATTCTGTTGTGCCATACTCCGCCATCACGGTCGACAACTGCATCATAACAAGACCATATTCTAAAAATACCTGTTAAACCTAATAATGCGTGTGTTAAATTTTTTTCATAATCCTGGTCGTTAATTGCTTGTCCTATTCCCGGCCAAATAATTAGTGATAAAGCGCCTGCACCTATTGAGCGTCCGGAAACTTTACCGTTTTTTCCGTGTGTTCCTGCATAAACAGGGCTTGCCATAGCAATAAAGCATGCTACTAATAAAACCGATAATACTTTTTTCATATTTTCCTCCTTTATTTATAATTTATACTATTTTATTTTAACTCAAGTTCGCAGCACATTTGGCATGCTCCAAAAACTTTTGATACTTTTAAATTTTTTCTGAAGCAGCAATAATTGGGCTTATTAAATAATTCTTTTATTGAATTTTCTTTTATGTTTCCCATTTTTTGTGAAAGGCATGGATAAACATTTCCTTCAGGTGTTATAAAAGTATTTGAAAATGGAAATTTGCATGGTTTATAAATTTCTTGTATGGGTTTTGTTTTTTCTGTGTTGAAAAATTCTTCAATTTTTGCAAGCGAATTTTCTGATGTTTCGAATTTCGGCGAAAATCTTACTTGAGTTTTTGAATGTTTTTTTAAGCTTTCAATTTCTTTATAAACTTCTTTAAAATGTTCCATATCAAAATATTTTTCTATCGGATAGTTTAAATTAAACTCCGGAACAAAAGAATCAAATAAGATAGAATTTTGTTTTAGATTGTTATTTCTTAAAAAAGATATTGAAAGAAATTCAAACTTCATATCAGTGCAAAGTTTGTATAATTTTGGTAAATCATCTAAATTGTTTGGCAGGACGATAGTTTTAATATCAATCATGGGTCTTTTTTTGCAGTTGTTAAGTTTTTCTAGATTTCCTATAATTTTATCAAAAATTCCGTCTTTATTTCTGTTTTTATCGTGGTTTATTCCATATCCGTCAAGCGAAACAGACAGAAGTATCATTTTAGTTTTTATAAATGCTTTTATTATTTCATCATCAATTAAAATTCCATTTGATACAACATTTACTTTTCCGAAAGTTTTTTTGCAAGCCTTTTCTAAAATAGGGATAAAATCTGTTCTTATTAGTGGTTCTCCACCCACAAGAGTTATAAACGAATAAAACGGAACCTGATTTATTATGTTAAACCAATCTTGCGTTGTAAGTTCATTTTTATTTCTGTCTTCGCCCACATAGCAGTAAGGACATTGCAAGTTACAGCGATAAGTGAGTTCAAAAAAATATCTTAAAGGCATAAGTGCTCTTCCGTATTTAGAATTGTATGAAGGAAGTGCATATAAATTTCTTACATTGTCAAATAGTTTTGAATAATCTGTCATGCACATAATTATAAACTAAAAAAAGGTTTTACACAAAAAATTTTTCTGATAAATTATATACATATGAGTAATTTTGTCGTAAATATTTCGCCTATGACTCAGGACAATCTTGATGGAATAATAGAGATTGAAACTGCTGCATATGGTGAACATCATTGGTCTAAAGATTCTTTTTATTCTGAGTTGCAAAATAATCTTGCAAGATATTTTTGCGCGTTTGACAGTGATAATAATTTGATAGGTTATGCCGGAAGCTGGCTTGTTATTGACGAAGCCCATATTACAAATATTGCTGTTAAACCTGAATATCGGGGAAAAGGTGTTGGCGAAAGTCTGCTTGTTGAAATATTTAAAGAATGTTATAAAAACATGATTAAATATGTTACATTGGAGGTCAGAGTTAGCAACACTCCTGCTATTAGTTTATATGAAAAGTATTTATTCAAATCCTTAGGACAAAGAAAAGGTTATTATCAGGATAATAATGAAGATGCCTTAATAATGTGGACAGAAAATATTTTTTGGGATAAATTTAAAAGTAAATTTGAAGAAAATATTAAAAATTTGAGTGAAAAAATAACTGTTTTATGAAAATAGATAAACCTGAGATAGTAAAAAAAGAAAATGTTTTCAAGTACAGCGGTGAACCTGTAAAAATGACATTAGGTACTGTAATTTTGACTTGCTGTTGTGTGTTGCTGCTTATAGTCGCAACATTTACTCAATTTTCTTTTTCGCATTATATAATACCTGCAGATTTTATGAATTATTTAGACGCTGATAGTATTGATGTGAAACAACATTTTATTAAATATTACAGGTATATTCCGCAAGTGCCTGTAATAGCCTTTATTGCCGCATTTTTGGGACATATTTTTGGGCTGATGGCAGTTCTTGTATATATAGCAATCGGACTTTTTGTATATCCTGTTTTTGCTCTTGGCGGCGGGGTTAAATATATTTTTGACTTTAATTTTGGATACATATTAGCATATATTCCGGCAGTTTTAATAGCCGCATTTATTTTAAAAAAGGGATTTAATATTAAAAATATTTTAATTTCCGCATTGACTGTTGTTTTGGCAATCCATTTAACCGGTATTATATATACTCTTTTGATAGGTTTGTTAAATCATAGTTCAGGTTCGGTTTTGCTTGGTATAATTGCTGCCCAAAGCGGGTTAAAAATTGTATATGATTTTTTATTTAGTATCGCTGCTATAGTTATGGCTGAAGGAATAAAAAGATTTCTTTGGATAATAATGTGTTAATAAATGTAAATTTTTTGACATCAGTTGTCAAAAAATATTTTCAGGCTCTTTGTATTAAGTGGTAGTGTCTTTAAAATATAAGGAGCATGTATGACATCAGCAAAAGCGCAAAAGCAAACACAACAGACAAAAAAAGAAGATGAATTTGAAATTTATCTTAAAAATCAATGTATGAAAACAACGTTTAACGGCATTGAAATTGAGTCATTCAGTTGGTATAAAAGAGCGCTTGGTATAAAATAAAATTGAATATTTAACAGATAAAAAACAAAACTGCTTTTGTTGCAGTTTTGTTTTTTATTGTAGTTGACCAATAATATTTATGATGGTAGAATGAAAAAGTAATTAAGAATATGGAGTTGATTCGCATGTTTGAAATAAAAAAAGCATTTTCGTTAACAGAGTTATTATTAGCTTTAGCTATTATTGGTATAGTTGCAGTATTGACTGTTTCAATTTTGACAGCTCAGATTTTCAGCAGAGACAGAGCTGTAAGAATAAAAAAAGCTTATTCTACATTAACCAATTCATATAAACTTGTTTCTGCAAGAAAAGGTTCTGTTTTGGATTGGAGTAATCTTACTGCAGATGCTATAGGAAAGAATTTGTCTGAATATATGTATCAAGCAACAAACTGTGGCACAAATGTTTTGGAAAAAAATAACGGATGTGTTCCTGAATGTCCAAATATTTACAAATCAAATGGGGAAACGATTAATACATGCGAATCAGAAGAAGTTTCTAAGTTAAGAACTCCTGATGGATTTTCATATGCATTTCAAATAGAAGATCCTTCTTGTAGAACAAGTGTTTTGGCAGAAGATGATGCAGATAAAGATTCTGTTCTAAAATATATATGCGGAACAGCAATGGTAGATATCTATTCGGGGTCAAAAGGCACAAATTATTATGGTGCTGATTTATATTTATTTTATATAACAAAAGACGGCATTTTCCCTGTAGGACTTACAACAGATTCTCGTTATCCGCTTGATGAAGAAGCATGTAGTAAGCGCGCTACTGAAGATGTTATTGGTTGTTCTGCAAAACTTATCTATGATGAGTATGTAAAAACTGAGGGTAATGTTGTAGAATAATATGTATAATATATCTGAAAAATGTTTCTTGAAAAATGAATGATGTATATTAAGTATTTTTGTTTGTTTTTGTCTTATAATTCTATATGTTATTATAAAATTATAGGAATACATGGAGTTAATTGTGTATAAAATAAATAAAGCCTTTACGTTAGTTGAAGTTTTAATTACATTGGCCATAATAGGTGTGGTTTCAGTTTTGGCTCTTTATATTTTAAATACTCAAATATTCAACAATGACAGAGCCGGCAGAGTGAAAAAATCTTACACAACTTTAACTAATGCTTATAAATTTGTTGTTATATCAAAAGGTAATGTCATAGATTGGTCAGATATAACTTCCGAAACAGTCGGCGGAAATTTTGCGAAGACTATGTATAAGGCTTATGATTGTGGTGTAGAAGTCTTGGAGAAAAATAATAAATGCGTTCCGGATTGTCCTGATATATACAAAGTTGACGGCAGCACACTAAATACATGTTCATCAAATAAAGTTTCAAAATTAAGAGCTGCTGATGGATTTTCATATGCATTTCAAATAGAAGACCCTTCTTGCAGAACAAGTGCATTGGCAGAAGATGAACAAAATCAGGATTCTGCGTTAAAATATATATGCGGAACAGCAATGGTAGATATTTATTCGGGTTCAAAAGGTTCAAATCATTATGGTGCAGATTTGTATTTATACTATATAACAAGAAATGGTATCTTTCCTGTAGGACTTTCAGTTGATAAGAAGTTCCCGCTTGATGAAGAAAAATGTATCAAGAGGGCATCTGAAGATGTTATTGGCTGTACCGCAAAGATTTTATTTGACGATGTTACAATTGTCGATGGAAAGTATGTTTCAAATTAATATTTAATATTAGAAACAAAAAATATCGTCGTTAATTTTTGCATTTGTTCCGACTGGAATTGTTATTTTATCTTTGTTATGAGTGATTGGAAACCCGCCTAAAATTGGAATATTTAGATTTTCGGACATTTCGGTTATGAAATCTTCAAGCCATTGCTCGTTATCTGTATTTAAAAAGTCTCCAAGCACTATTCCTTGAAGGTTTTCTTTAAATTCTTTTATATTTAATAATTGAGAAAACATTTTGTCTATTTTATATACAGGTTCATTCAAGTCTTCCGTAAAAAATATAAATTTTTCATCAGGAATAAAATCTATACCGCAAAGTGATGTTAATGCAGAAAGGTTTCCGCCAAATGTTATACCTTCAGCAATTCCTCTTTTATATATTTTTTTTGCTTGAAGTTCTTCACCTTTAAATTGAGTAAACGCGGTTAAAAATTTTGTAAATGTGAATGTTGACGGATTTTTTTTTCCAAAATCACTTTGAAATAAAGGAGCGTGATATGTTATCAATCCTGCTCGTTTTAAAAACATTGCGCATAAAACTGTTATATCTGAATATCCTGCAAAAATTTTTGGATTGTTGCGGATTAAATTGTAATCTATTTTATTTACAAGTCTTGTGCAGCCGTACCCGCCTCTTAAACAGGATATTGCCTTTATATTATCATCTGCAAAAAAATTGTGTAAATCTTCCAATTTCTCTTCATCTGTTCCGGCAAGGTATCTTTTTTGGTTAAAAATATTTTTGCCGAAAACAACTTTATACCCCAAATTTTCAAAAAAATCTTTTGCTAAATTAGCTTCAATATCACTGTCAACACATCCTGATGGTGCAATTACCCCAATGGTTTCACCTAAATTTAATCTGTTTGCTTTAATTATGTTCATAATAGTTCAACTAATTTCCCTATTTATTATATAATGATACCATGAATAAAAATTTTATTCCATTATACAGAAAGTATCGACCTCAGATTCTTGAGGAAATAGTTGGTCAAGAACATGTAAAAAAGGCTTTGGCAAATGCAATCAATCTTAATAAAATTGCGCATGCATACCTTTTTACAGGGCCAAGAGGTACAGGTAAAACTTCTACTGCAAGAATTCTTGCGAAGTCTTTAAATTGTGTAAACGGCCCTACTGTCGCGCCGTGTGGTAAGTGCGCAAGCTGTGTTGATATTGCAAATTCTACCCCGTTAGATGTGGTAGAAATTGATGCTGCAAGTAACCGCTCTGTTAATGATGCTCAAAATATTCTCGAAAAAATTCAATATGCACCTGTTAACGGTAAATATAAAATATATATAATCGATGAAGTTCATATGTTGACTGTCCAAGCCTTTAATGCTTTATTAAAGACTTTGGAAGAACCTCCTGAAAATGTTGTTTTTATTCTTGCAACTACAGAAGTACACAAAGTTTTAGACACTATAAAAAGCCGATGCCAAAGATTTGATTTTAAAAGAATTACAACTGATGATATAGCAAAACATCTAAAACATATTGCAAAATTAGAAAAAATTAATATTGAAGATGACGCAATTATGACAATTGCAAAAAATGCTGCAGGCGGAATGCGTGACAGTTTAGCGTTGCTAGACCAGTTAAGCGTTCTTGACACTGAAAAGGCTATTACAACTGATGATATTAATTCTCTTTTAGGCAGACTTTCTTTTGATGTTTTGAATAAATTAACAGAAAGTATTATAAATTCAAAGCCGAACGATGCTATAGAAATTTTAGAACAGGTATATAATTCCGGTAATGAACCTTCTCAAATTTTATTAAATTTACTTAATTATTTGAAAAATATTTTAATTGTAAAAAATTGTAAGTCCGAATTGGTTGTAGAGCTTACAGGAACAACAGAGTCTCAAGCTGCTGAAATGAAAAAACAGTCAGAAAAACTTGAAACTCAACAATTAATTTTCTTGATAGAAAGAACTTCTCATTACATAAATGAATTGAAAACAACGACAAATCAGCATACTTGGCTTGAAGTTGCAATGATTGATTTGGCCAACTTGGCTGAAAATTCAAAACTGATAGATTTTCAAAACAGGCTTTCAAAATTGGAATCAGGTGAAACGTCGCATTCTTCATCTGTAAGCTATAAAACACCTCCTCTTCCTGTGCAAAAACCTACAATGAAACCGTCAGGATTTTCTCAGTTCAAGCCTGCTGAAAATGTTCAAAAACGAGATACAAAAACAATAGAAAAAGACAGTTTTAAAGAATCTGTACAGGTATCAAGTGCAAAAGAAGATGTAAATAGTGATGATTTTTCACCAATGCCTGTATCTGCAAATGTTCAAAATACGGTTAGCGATATTGCGGAAAACTGGAAACTTTTAGTAGCAAACATTAC
This sequence comes from uncultured Muribaculaceae bacterium, assembly GCA_964383455.1. GTDB lineage: Bacteria > Cyanobacteriota > Vampirovibrionia > Gastranaerophilales > Gastranaerophilaceae > UBA6984. The sequence continues at coordinate 14,031 of CAYLHN010000032.1, forward strand.
AAATTCAAATGTTCAACGATTGGTTTCTCAACAAGCAAAACCTGTTAAAATTACGAAAGAAGAAACAATTTTAACGGCTAATTCTATTTGGGTTAAGGGTTTAAGTGAAGATGACAGAAAAAATGAAATTTTAAAAGCCTTAAATTCAATGTTTGGGCAAACTAATTCAAATCTGATAATAAGATTACCTCAGGATTCTGATAAACAATTTTCAGAAAAGATAAATTCTGATAAAGTTCAACAAAAACAAACATTAAATTCAGAACCTAAAGTTGAAGTTAAAAACGAGCAAGTTGTTTTAGAAAATAGTGTTACGTCTGAATTTTCTGATAAAGATGAGTCAAAAGAAACGAAAAATACTGAAATTACTGAATCCGTGAATAATCCCGAAAAAATTAAGGATGATGTAATATTATCTGATCAGGCAAAGATGGTTAAAGATTTATTTGAAGGAAAAGTTGTCGATTAGATTATTTAAATTTTAAAGTCCATTAATTCTTTTAAACTTGTATTCAAATGCTGAGCGATAATGTAAAGACAGTATACAGAAGCGCATTTTGCACCTTGTTCTAATGCACCTATGTACGTTCTGTCAACGCCGACTTCAAAGGCTAATGCCTCTTGAGAAATATTATTTTTGATTCTGTAGAATTTTATGGCATTACCTATTTTTTTAGATAATTTTTGTTTTATAGATTTGTCTGTTTTCATCGTAATTTTATTATGTCTTATCTTCTTTTAGACATCTACATACTTTTAGACATAGTAAATATTATTAATATTACTGTTGACTATAATAATTTATCATGTAACATGCTACTATCAGACATAGTAACTCAAAAAATAATCAAAAAAGAAAGGAAAATTTATGAAAAAAGATACTAAGATACTACGGCAGTAAGGCACTAAGTTTAATTATTTATTAATGGAAAAATAACAAAGGAGAATAATATGAAAAAATTCATCGAACAAATTAAAACAACAAAATGTTTCACTGGCAAAAACGGTCAGTTCACGACTCACCACTCACGACTCACAAAAAAACTTAGTGCCCTAGTGCCTCAGTGCCTTAGAACATTTTGTAATGGATTGCT
>CAYLHN010000033.1:0-15060 GCA_964383455.1 uncultured Muribaculaceae bacterium
CAATAGATATGTGTCCAAATGATACAAAATCGCCCACAATGACTTTAATTAAAGTGCATTGTGAGTGATTAATGTTAATGCAATTAAAACCCGAAAGGACAAATAATGATTGAATTAAACGGTATTTACAAACTAAAACATATTAAAGGATTGATCAGCAATACAGATTATAACTATAAAGTTATTGCTATAAACAAAGAAAAAACAATGGTCGGTTGTGTTCAATTAGACGGATTTGATGCCGGCAAACAATTTGTATTTATGATCGAATGCTTGTTCGATCCTGAAAAACCTGAAGATATTTACTACGGTGAAATAATAAGAAAGGACTAAAATTATGACAAAAACTGTATTAGGAAGCGAAAACACACAGTACGGATTTTATGGAACTATTTATAGTTACAATTCCGAAAAAGAAACAGAATGCAAATGGGCAGAAGCATTTGAATTACTACTTGATTTATCAGGTCTATCCCCTTATGAAATCAGAACTTATCTTGATAGCAGAAGTGGTCGTAAATTGGCAGACTGTTGCAACGATTCAAATGATGATGTCAAAGCTGTAATAATAAGAGAATATTTTAAATGGATTGATGATGATTTATTTGAATGCAGAGTTAAAGACCTCCAAGATATAAACAAAATGTTATTCGGAACTGTAATGCACGATGATATTACAAACCAAGACGTAGTAATATTATGCGAGGGAAGTAAAAAATACAGAAAAGAAAAATACTTCAAAGTTATTGATAAAAACGAAAATATATACATAACAAGAATGGATTTTTTAACTCCGATTGAAGTTTAATATAAAAGAAACGCTATAAACAAATTATAGCGTTTAAGTTTCCCTATGAACAAAGAAAAACTCCGAAGGGAGTTCGGAGTAAAGAAGTGATGGTTAATCTTTTTTAGAATCCTTATTTTTTGATTTATGCAAGTGATTCTCAATTATTCTATATATGTGCCTTTGTGATAGATCGCATTCTACGGCAAGTCGGTTTATTGTAAATCTCGTTCCGTCATATTCATTGATAATGTGGCGTTCTTTTACAATGCGGAGTGCATTTTTCGGGATACTAACATTTAATCCGGGGAGAAGAAAAATAAGCATGAGAGCCTGTTTCATGCCGGCTTTTTCGGCAACGAATTTTAAATCATCATTTGGCATATCGTTAGGTGTGGCTTTGTCCATCCAAGGCTCGTACTGCATTTATCTCCTCTTATTGTCCAGTTCAAATGGTCTCATCAGTTGAAGAATGACTCCAAGACGGTCAGCTTGCACTGTTAGCCGACCGTTTCGACCTGTTATTTCTGTTGTAATTTTTCAATCTCGTTTAATATCGACTTCAATTCACTTTTTATTGCATAGCAAGTATCTAATTCAATTATTCTATCTGTAATTTCTATCCATTGTTCTGAGATATGACTTTTAACAAGTTCCATTCCATTTAAGTATGATATTTGGTGAGTTTTGTAATATAATTCACCGATTTCAGACAAAGATTTTTCAATATCTTTATTTATTTGTTCAAACTCTGCTTCAATAAATTTTTTTATTTTAGTTTCAGACATTTATCCTCCTTATTTTGGTCTCATCAGTTAACGCATTACGTTAAGACGGTCAGCATTGTAGCCGACCGTTTCGACCTGTTATTGCATGGAATGGGGAGATGGGGTGAACATACATTCAAAGTCCTTTTCTAATTTGGTTAGAATTCTCATTTGACCTTCAATTACTTTACAATCCATCTCTCTTTCATATTTTCCGCTCCAGTTTTCCTTTTCCAAGGCTACATCTGCATATCTCAATTTTGCCTCTCTTAAATCTTCCTCAAGCACTATCATTTGATTTTTTATTAATCCGATAACAGCACATTCAGGCATAGTGTTTGACCTTTTAGGTGTTGCATTCATTTCTGAATCCATTGATTCATCCATTGAATTTTCCATTGAGTCCGCCATAGGCATTTCCATTGTAGTTTCCATTGTTTTTTCTTCTGTTTCCATTTTTTCCTCCTTATTTTTCGTTACTAACTAAAGTGCGGCCGCACCTTTTTTAATTCTTTTTTGAATTCCTTTTATTGCTTGAATAACTTTTATAGCTTTGTTTTTTGTAAGGAATCTAATATCATCAACTTTAAATTTGGCTTTCAAAAATTTTCGGAGTGATTTGCTTGCGTATTCGTCATTATCGCAATAACAAATTTCTCTCCATAAACCTTTAATCATTCTTAATTGAGGTGGGGTAGCCATTTTGTCCCCACGATCCATATCTTCATATTTTTTAGGTTGCTTTTTCCAAAGATTTTTCTCTACCGCTTTAGTTTCTAAAATATCAAGTAAAACACCTGCTTCCGTAAAGGTTAAATCCTTTGATGTGCAAACGCCAAATGAGAAGAGCATATCTCTGTATAAATCATCTTCTAATCCGAGTATGCTTTTAAGTGTATGAATTCTTTTAATCTGTGAAGTGGTAGCCATATTTAATACTTAAATCCTCAAGCTCCAATGCTCGCCCATGTTTAATTCCGACTTGTACTCCAAAAATAAAGATGGCAAGAGCGATTAAAAATATATAAAAAGCGGTTTCACCGGGTCGGAAATTAGGCTTACCGTTCGATTTATTTACTAACACAATTAATCCCTCCTATGCCATCAGCATTTTTGAAGTTGCTCGAATCACAGTCTCATCGACCTCATCTGTGCCATTGAATTTAGCAAGACTGATACTGTGCGAAATTAAATGTTCTAATCTTCTTGTGTTTCCATCTGAATACTGAAGATAAACTTCTGCGAGTTCAGGATTCTGTCCTGCCGCAATTAAAATCTTTTTGATGTCCTTAATGTGTAATCTATCAAGGACTTTTAAATATTTAACTCTTGAATATAGTTGATCGTATTGATTTTTGTAACCTCTTAAATTCTCAATTAAGATATTTCTGCCAACTAAAAGCACGCCGATCCCGGTCTTATCGTGAATCCTGCGAGTAATTTCCAATGCTCTGTACGGCAGATTTTCGGCTTCGTCAATAATAAGAAGTCTGCCCGAGTTGTTTAATTTGTTTACAACTTCATTCATTAAGTCGTAAACACAGCCTTTTCCCGAAAGTCCGAGTCTTTTATGAATTTCAAGAAGTAAAGATTTTGCGGTATAACCTGAGTCGCTTTCAATTAAAATGGCATCTAAAAAGTTCTTGGTATATTCTTTTACTGCTACAGTTTTACCAAGTCCTGCTTTACCAACGCAAACACCGATTTTACCTTTGGTATGGCAAGTTCTTCCAATTTCTGATATAAAACCAATTATTGAAATATCAACAAGAGGTAAATCCTCATCAAATGAGCGTTCTTTTTCTCTTTGAATAAAATTGTTAACTTTATCTGCTATTTTATCATTATCACCTTTATATGTGCCATTTAACCACATACTTACCGTAGATTTTGCAACACCAATTGCGGTCGCTACAAATACGATCGTTAGACCTTTTTCTTCCATCATATTTTTTAATTCAGTTCTAATATCCATATGCGACCTCCATTAAATCATCATCTTCATCAAGATATTTTTCGGTTTCGTAATAATAAAATTTCTTTTTAGGAGCATCTTCATTTAAGAACATCGACATATCGTTCTTTCCGTATGCATCCATTTCTTTTCTTTTCTGTACAGCTTGATCCATACTTGTATTGGCAATTTTTGTAATTTTTGGATTTGCCTTTTTAATCTTTTTAGCAAAGACTGTCTTGTAATTTTCGCATTGCTCTTCAAACGGTATTTTTTCAATATCATCAAGATAAGCCTTTGTAATTTTCAGGCTACGTTTCTTAATTTCCATAGCCTCTTTGAATTCTTCTTTTGAAATATCACCTGCGTGGAGTGCGGCAACAGCATTAACCGCAAAACACGCACCTAAAAATTCATTATTATCGGCTCTAAAAACCCACGCTTCTTTGAAATTTTCAGGATCTCTGCGAAGATAAACTTTTACTTTCATTTGAGCAACCATCCAATCTGCCCAATATGTAATGCCGAGTTTTCTGTCTTTTATTCCGTTTCTATAAATTGTGTAATTGTTTGAAGTTCTCATACAGAACAATTTAAGACCTTCTGCTGTAGCAACTCGTTTTTCAGTAAATTCTGCATTAAATAGCTCATCAGGACTTAATCCATTAAGGTTCTTGCCCTGTGAGTCTCTTTTATTAAATACTTCAACAATGAATTCATTAAATAAGTTTTTAAATTTATCAAAAGGCATAATTTTATTTGATTTAATCTCTCCAACCAAATATTCAGGTCTTTCAACAACATTTCCACCTCTATATCCCTGACAATGTTTTGATAAATATTCTTTGATTGTTCTAAAATCTCTTTCAATAGGCTTTGTTTGTGCATTATATGGTAATGCAAAATGTACTTGAACACCCATTAGATCGAGCATTGATGTAGTTCTGCCTTTCTGAGAATCATCAATTTTAGGTCTGCCTCCGGCAAAATCTTTACTACGATAATCCTTACCGTTATCAATAATTACATCATCAGGCAAACCATATTCTTTAGCGGCATAATAAAATGCTTGAAAAATCCTATCGGAATTAGGACTTCCACATTCTAACATCCATCCTAACCATTTTCCTGATTTGTAATCTCTCCAAGCAGTTACCCAAGGAAACACAACATTTCCTTCAGGATCAAAAACCGCAACATCAATTTGTGCGTGGTCAGAAACCCAAACTTTGCCACATTTTATATTGGAATAATCTCTTTCAATATAGCTACCAAATTTCATATTAAAAGAAGATTCACCATAACGAGCAAGATAAATCGCTTGTGTTGGCATTTCCTTTTTTAATCTTCTCAAAAAAGAATTCGGACTTGGAAAATCATCCTTTTGTAAATTAGAAGTCCGCATTGCATAACCTAATGTATTTTCCCAACAGGTATGCAATGAAGGAGCACCTTCAATTAAATATAATTTTTTGAAATAGTCAAAATATTTATTTTTTACTACGGATCTATGTAAATTTTTTCCATATTGAGCTAATAAACCATTTATTCCAAAACATTCATACCTAACCTTCATTCTATTAACGGCTGTATATGATGTTTTTAGGTTCGGATGTTTTTTGTTCCACCATTCAATAAATTTTTTTAATTCTTTTCCTCTTAAAAATCTTGTATTATTAATAATTCTAATATATTTATCAGCTTGATTTCTTGCCCATTCAGGAGCATTTGCATATTCTTTAGTAGGAATTAATTTTTCTTTTTGAATTCGAGGAATAGAATTTTTATTGATATAATAGACAAATTCTCTATTATTGCGAAAAATTCTGTGTTCAATTTCACCTTTTCTACAACGGTCTTTCAATGTTTTGGGTTTTATGCGTAATAATTTACAAGCCTCATCCATTGTTAGCCATTCATCATTAAAATTTTCAAGATTTGACTTGTTCATCTGTAAGTTTATAACCCTCGATTTTGATACCTAATAAATGTTCAATGATATAAATGTCAATTTCTGTTCTGTTATTTTCACCTCGCATATGCCTGCTAACTATGCTTTTTGATAGGTGAAGTTCATTTTCAATGTCTCTTGATTTTAGATTTACCATTGCCATAATTGCTTTAATAACAAGCACTTTTCTGCAATATGCACAAGTTTCCATATTTTTCTATTCCTCTCTTGTATAGTATTGGGGTACTATATCAAGCAGTACGGTCATTTTATTAAAATTAGAATTGCCAAGTTGAACTATTTTAGTATTGCCGAGTTAGGCTATTTTTTTGCATAGCCGAGCTAACCCACATGTGGGTTGTTTTCTCCTACTTGGTGCAATTTCTAACCTTTATAATTTAATTATATTTAACCATTGTGTATTGAAAAGACCGCAAAATGTTGTTCATGAGAACTTTCTCACAGCAAACGCAGTAAACTCGTTTTTTTATTTTTCAAAAATATAGTGTTTTGATTTATAACAACTAAATAAAAGGCAATTTCAAAAAAAGAGAAAAGTTTATTACGCAATATTAAGCAAATTTTGTTTTAATTCTATGTATAAATCCTTGTATTCTCTTTCTCTTCGCCATATATATTCGGCTAATCTGTAGTACATATATTGTTCATTACCATTATGACTCTCAATTCTTGATAAATATGAGTACATTATTTTAAATTCACGAATTTGTGATTTTGTGAATTTCTTTTCAAGTTTGCCTCGTAAATAATAATCCGATAAATATACTTTATCTCCATACACATAAAAAAATGCATATCTGTCGTAAAAAATCCTATACCTGCCTTCTTGCGGATTTTTATCAAATAATTTTTTTAATTCACTATGTTGATTTTTATAAATTATTTCTCTAAATTTTGCATAATATTCTGCTATGCACTGCTGTTTAACACCAACAAAGTGTTGTAGTTTATTTGGAACAATTTCTAAACAAAAGCCCTTTATTATTTTATCAACATCATCCAATGTTGCGTAATTTAGCATAATATTCAGTCTTTTTTGTTCAATATTAGATTTTTGAGGATTTTGTATAAATAGAATTAAATTATTGTCTACTTTTACACAACCGATTTTTTCAAGATAAGTTAAGGCTGATTTTACAATATATTCTTTTTCTTCTGTCAAAGATAATAAATCATCAAGCGTACATTTTTTGAGCCGGCGGCATAATTTTAATACTTTGTCTTTCATAAAATCGTCCTTTCAAAATATCTTCTGTAATTACATTTAATTTGTTTGTTTTTGCTTGCTTTTCTAACTGTTCCAATGTCTGAACAATTTTGCGAAATTGATTGGTGCGAGTAGAGAGATAAGTTATTGCATCATCACTAAATTGAAGATCAGTTATTTGCTCAAGAATATCTCTTAAATCTTCTTCGTTGTAATGTTCAAATTTTAGTTTTTTAAATAATCTGTCGTCAAAATGTTTTAATCTTGAGATTTTCTTATCCACAAATGCCATTCCCGATAAAACAATTGGAGAGCCTGTATTATCCTGAATGTCTCTTAAAATTTCAATAGCATTTTTATATCCGATTAAATAATCAACTTCATCAACAATTATTATTTTAGGTTCTATTCTTAATTGCTTTAGAATTGCATTAAAATTATCTTGCATATTCCAATAAGGACTTATATCCAACTCTTCCATAATAATTTTTAATAATCCATTTTGTGTTATATCGTTATTGGCTCTGATGTAAATTGCATCATTTTTTGTTGCCCACCATAACAATGTCTGCGTTTTACCAATTCCATGGTCTCCGTAAATAAGAGCAAGTTTCGGAATATTTGGCGGAAGTTTTTTTAAATCTTCCATTAATCCAACAAACTTTTTGACGTTTTTTGTTCTTACAAATACATTTGTTTTCATCTGCTAACCTCCATATAAGTTGTAGTATTCATCACTTCTAATGTAATCTGTGAGCCATTTTCTATCATCAGGATTAGTACATCCGTTATTCATTAACCACTCGTATTTTTCATAATCTGACTCAAACATTGGTTTATTCATTTGTTTTTCACGAGGGGTTAATTTAGGTTCACGAACCGTTTTTTCAACTTCAATTTGTTCAATTTCTAAAACCGGCTCCGGCTCAATTTCCAAAACCTGAAGTTCCTCTTTTGGGAATGTTTTCTTAATTTGTTTAACCAATTTATTTTTAAGTTTTTGTTGCTTTTCGTACTGATATTTGTATTCTTCCATATCTTTTACAGTTCCAAGAACACGAGCCATCGGGTGAACTTTTTGTACTCTGTTTGCAACACATAAAAACTCGCCTTTTGTGGAATATACATTAATTTTTGATAAATCAAACAGACTGTATCTAATATTTACTTTGTCCCGGATTCCTAAGATAGCCTCACTTCTGTAATGCATATTTAAGAAAGTAATTCCATGTTTATTAATTGTCCTGCCTTCAGTTTTCATCATTAATTCATCAAGTCTTTGAACATCAATGTTTTGTTTTTGAACGCTATTTAAACACTCTTTGATTGTTTTAGTTCTGTCATTCGGACAGGGTTGATTATTATGAAATTCAATCCAACTATTGATATATTTACTTGCTTCCGAAACTGTCGGAATATGATTATTAGTTAATTTTTGATGCCATTGTGCGTGGAGTTTTTCACCTCGTTTTAACCATGCCGGCTTATCTTCAATTGAAGTTCCAATATAGCTCGGCATTCCCTTTTCAAGTTCTTCCTGAAATTCTCTGAAAAATCTTTCTATTACTTTGGCTCTTGCATTGTATGGTTTTGCAAAAACTGAATGTATATTTAAGTTTGCATAAACTCCGTTAAACAAATCTTCTTCAAAGTCTACATTTTGGAAGAATCGAGATTTAAATGCTTTTCCGTTATCTTGATAAACGACCTTCGGAATCAAACCTAAATTAATAATTGCATTCCTTAAAGCAGAGGCTATACATTGAGTGCTTTCAGTCATCATAATTTCATATCCGACAAGTGCGGTTGATTTCCAATCTAAAAAACCGACAAGAGTTGCTCTTGTCGGTCTGCCGGTGAATGGATTTATAACTTGGAAGTTTAGAACGTGTCCGTCTGCTACAATTACATCCCCAACCTCAATTTTAGAAATATCTCTTTCAATATATGGTTCGACTTTATCGTGATATGCTTTCATCCCCTCACGTCTTAAAACCCATTCTGCATAATTGTTTTTTCTGAAGTTCTCGGCATATCTTTTAAATGATAAATCACAGGGAAGATGTTCATACCCTCGTTTTTTTAATATCTCTTTTGTCAATTTAATTGCTTTACCATAATTATATCTGCTTGGGTGGAGTAATAATGTTAATAATATTTGTTTCATTTCATCATTTAGAATCGAATTATATTCTCCCTGTTTAGAGTATTTATAATTTGGTTGTAAACATTCTGCACTCTCGTGCTTTTCATATTTTCTAACCCAACGATGGAGAGTTCCAAGAGATATTGATCCGATAAATTTGTATGCTTTTGGAAGATATAATCCTGAATTATATAAATCTAAAAACTCTGAATCAGCTTGCTTTTTAGTAGAATAATTATTTCTGTATTTGATTAAAGCCAAGACAATATTTGTTCTATAATTAGCAGTCAATTTTGCATGATCTGAAACAAACTGTTGTGGCTTATAATTTAAAGGAACAAGCTCAGTTGATTTTCGTTCATTCTTCCTTAATTTATCCTGAAGTTCAGGTTCTAAACTTGAAAACAATATTTCATAACTTGTGCCGCCATTAACCTGAACCACTCTTGAAATATATTTACTTTCAGTTTTATTTAACTCCAAACGAATTGAACGGGTACTTTTTAAACCCTTTGCTTCTGCTACATCTTTTATATTTATATATATATTATTCATGGCACAACAACATTACCTCTGAAGACAGAGAAATGGAACACGACTTCCGACCATTGTGTTGTTATGTATCATAAAGTTTGAATAAAAATTAACTTTACCAAAAAAACCATACCTTACCAAAAAAAGCGTTCTATACCAAAAAAACCGCTTTAAAAAATTTCTTACTATTATTGGAAAGTAAGCGACCGGTGTGAGTAAATAATGAGTAAGTATGAGTAAATCGGTTTTTTTGGTAAAGTTGCACTTCCGACCGCCAAAACCCCTATAAATAGCGGACTTTATAAAAATAAACCATCAAATTTTATGAACCGCACCAACTCGACAAATACATGTACTGTACATAGACATGCAGGTTGATATATATGAACAATTAGTATGACTCTTTCATGGTGGTGCAGGCGGGAAACGAACCCGAAAATTTGATTATTAAATCCCTGACTTGGTTTTATCTGTTCGCGGTTTTGATTTTCTGCGAACCCAAAATTATAAAACAGACAGTTTGCAATTTTTGGGATAGTTATACTTCATAGTTTTAAATATTAACAACTGTAAACTATTCAGTAATTACCTATTGAAAAATGCTTGTTTATAGTTTATACTTATAAAAAATACAAACTATAAACTATGGAGTAATAAATGGAACATTCTATATATTCATTGCTATCAAAAATATCAAGTAAAAAAAAGAAATTTAACAAGCTGTTTAGGGACAATAAAAGCAATGAACAATTGTATACATGGCTGAAATCAGAACTTGCGTACACTTCAAATAATATTGAAGGTAATACTTTAACAAGAAAGGAAACCAGACTTGTTATTGAAGAAGATATAACATCATCATCAAAACCATTTGTCCATTACCAAGAAGCAGTAAATCACGCTAAAGCATTTGATTATATAATCGATATTTTGAAATCAAAGACTACAATAAATGAAACCGTTGTACTTGATATTCATAAAAAATTATTATCGGGAATTGATGATTACAATGCAGGTTTTTATAGGAATTGCCCTGTTAGAATTTCAGGCAGTCGAGTAATTTTGCCTAATCCGATGAAAGTTCCTGATTTAATAAAAGAATTTTGGGGTAAATATAAAAGCAGTACAAATATTGAAGATATAATCAAAACCCATCTTGATTTTGTAAGTATCCACCCGTTTTCTGACGGAAACGGAAGATGTGCAAGGTTATTGATGAATCTTTTACTTATGCAAAACGGCTTTTGTCCGATTATTATTCGCCCAAGAGATAGAAAGCGTTATATAAATTCAATCGAAAAAACACAATTATCAGGCGATATTGATGATTATATGAAATTTATGGTTACGAGATTATCTCAATCTTTTGATACTATATTTGATATTTACGAGCCTAAAAAAGAAGTTGATAACGCAAAACTTATGACTATCGCCAAGTTTGCTAAAACAGTAGAGTTACCTGTATCGACTATCAGATATTGGGTAAAAGTCGGTAAACTAAAACCGACAATGTACACCGAATCCGGTTATATGATGTTCTCTCAGGAACAAATAAACAAAGTACAACGCTTGAATCAAAAATAGGTGCGATAATGGCTTATCATAAAATTGATTGGGAAATGATTTTACATAGACATAAAAGAGTAAAAGATTGTGCTGAAGAATGGGGTATTTCCAAAAGACGAGTGCAAATTTATTGTGATGAAGGCAGAATTGAGGGTGCTTTAAAATACGGACAATATTGGTTAATTCCAAGGGATGCCCCAAAACCATAGGTAAAAGAACGATAAAAATAAAATACATCCTTTGGTCTATATAAATTTAAATCCTTTTATTAATGCCCTCGTATTTAAAAATTGTTATTTTTAATATGAGGTGGAATATGGCAACTATTAATAGTATTGAAGAACAGATAGAAGATGTCGCAAAAAATTGGTTAAAATCTTTAAAAATCAAATATTATACAAAAACAGAAAGCATAAATTCTCAAATAGAAGATGCTTTAAAAAGAGCACCGAGTAAAAGTGGCGGATATGGGAATAATTATCCTGATATAAAGTTATTAGTTACAACAAAAACGAATCGTGTAATACCTGTAATGATTGAAGTTAAAGGTAAAAAAGGTGATTTAGAGAAATTAAACGAAGAAGGACTGGTTTTCAATCAGGATAAAGATGGAAAACCAAATTATACAAACATTCAAAAGTATGCAACTAATGGTGCTGTACATTACTCAAATGCGATAATTAATTTAACCGACTGTTATAATGAATGTATTGCGATTGGCATTACAGGTTGGAAGGAAAACAATGAAGTTAAAACAAAGTTTAAGACATATTATTTAAGTGATAAAACGTTGGGTGTCGCCAAAATAATAGATAATTATACTGATTTTAGTTTTTTGGCTCAAAATAACCTTGATGAATTAATTGAAAAAATAGATACAATAGATTTAACAGACGAAGAAAAAGAAAAACAAACTGCAAACCTTGAAAATCAAATTGAAATTAATCTTAAAAGTCTTAATCAAGAAATGCAAGATGTTCACAGTATTTCGGAAGACTATAGAGTTAAATTGATTTCTGGTCTTATTATGGCTGGATTAGGTGTTGAAAAAAACGGTAAATGTATTGTAAGTCCATTACTTGTTTCTGATTTAAAAGGTGAGGCAGGTGCTAAAACTCATGATGGTGTGGTGATTTTAAATAAAATAGAATCATTTCTTGCAGAAAAGAAGTTGCCCGAACAAAAACGAGATATGATTAAAGAGGTTTTAGGCTTAGTTTTTATTTATTCAAAACTGTACGAGACTGATGAAAATAATGAAAGTAAATTAAAAAAGGTTTATAAAAAGGTAAAAGACGAAATATTGCCCTTTTTTAATCCTAAATATCATATAGATTTTACTGGCAGGTTATTTAATGTTTTAAATGCTTGGGTTAAAGTTCCTGACGGAAGCCAAAATGATGTAGTTTTAACACCTCGTTATGTTTGCGAATTTATGACAAAATTGTGTAAGGTTAATGAAAATTCTTACGTATGGGATTATGCAACAGGTTCAGCAGGCTTCTTGATTTCAGCAATGAAAGAAATGATTAAAAAAGCAAATACAATCTCAGATCCTGATAAAAGAAATACAAAAATATTAAAAATAAAAGCAGAACAATTAATGGGCATAGAAAAACTCCCTGATATTTATATGCTAGCTGTTTTAAATATGATACTTATGGGAGACGGTTCTTCAAATATTATTCATAAAAACTCTTTAACGGAATTTGATGGAAAGTATGAAATGGGTGAACACAATGGTGAGCCTTTCCCTGCGGATGTATTTCTGTTAAATCCGCCATATTCAGCTGATGGTAAAGGTTTTATTTTTGTCGAGAAAGCCCTAAAAAAAATGAACAAAGGTCGTGCCGCTGTATTAATTCAAGAAAATGCAGGTAGCGGAAACGGATTGCCATTTACTTCTAATATTCTTAAAAATAACACACTTATTGCAAGTATTCATATGCCAAATGATTTATTTTGCGGTAAATCATCAGTTCAAACTGCTATATATGTTTTTGATGTTGGTATTCCTCATGATGAAAAAGATAATGTAAAATTTATAGATTTTTCAGAAGATGGTTACTCAAGACAAAATCGTAAGAAATCAGGTCAAAATGTTAATTTGAAAAATACAGACAATGCACCTGAACGTTATCAAGAAGTTGTAGATATTGTACTAAACAGAAAAAAGGAAACTCATTATTTTGATAACTATGTTATAGAAGATACAATAACTTTAAACGGTAATGATTGGACATATTCTCAACATCAAAAAATTGATACAGTTCCAACGGAAAAAGATTTTAAAAAAACTGTTGCAGACTATTTAAGTTGGAAAGTTTCGCAGATTTTAAAAGGAGAATTCTGTGATAAAAAAAGTATTTAAAGTAGAAAAATTATTTGAATTAAAAAGTATTAAAAAAATGCTTTCTAAAAGTGATTGTATTGAAAATGGAATTTATCCGGTTTGTTCTTCTGACACAAGTAATAATGGGATTGTTGGCTATTATGATAACCCTGAATTTATAATAGATGCAGAAAACCCTGTCTATATAACTTTTGGAGATCATACAAGAACTTTAAATATAATGCAACAAAGTTTTTCTGTTATTGATAATACAAAAGTTTTAAAACCTAAAATATATAATATAAATGCTTTATTATATATTATAACGGTTTGGAAAAAACAAATAAAAGATTTAGGATATGCAAGACATTGGAAAATTGCTAAAAATTGTGAATTAAATTTACCAATTTTACTTGATAAAAACAATAATCCAATATTTGATTGTAAAAAAGAATATCACAGTGAAGGTTATATTCCAGATATAGAATATATGGAGGAGCGTATACGCGAACTCGAAGAGGAGCGTATACGCGAACTGACCGCTTACCTGAAGGTAAGCGGTCTTGAGGACTATAAATTAACTGAAACAGAGCAAGAATCGATTAGTAAAATTAATAACAAGCAAATTGAATTCAAAGAATTCAAAATTGAAGATGTTTTAGATTGGCAACCACAGAAAGAAATTGACCCTTTAAAAATAAATTTATTAACAATAGAAAATAATATAAAATATCCTTTTTACGGACAAGCTACTATTAATCACGGTGTTATATCCTATGAAAGTCTTAAAGAAACGGTACTAAATAATAAAGCAGGAAAACCAACAATTTTAGTTCATTCAAATAATCAAAATTGTATATACCTTGAAACACCTTTTTACTTAAAAGATGGACATGGCGCAACGAGTGTATTACAAAATGATAATTTAAACGAATTAAATGCACATTATATTATTACTTGTATATCAAAAGTAATAACCAAAAAATTTAATTATGATAATAAAGCAACAAAAATTGCACTAAAAAACACAAAAATTTCTTTACCGGTTAATAAAAATAATCAGATCGATTATGCTTTTATGAAAACATACATAAAAGCAATAGAAAAACTTGTAATTAAAAATGTGGTAGACTGGCGGAATAAACAAATTAGTGCAGCAAAACAAATAGTTAATACTAAATAAAAACTTTATTAAAACAAAATCTCAAAAATCCCAAAATTTGCAAACTGTCCCAAAAATTGCAAACTGCACCATTTGATACATCGAGTCTCTGTCATTCCTAACAAAATAAATAAGTCTTGAACAAAAGTTCAAGACTTATTTATGGAGCGGAAGACGAGACTTATCTTACTCGTTCGCGTGTAACGGCAATTACGCGTTTTGTTTTACTCAATTTTATCATTGTAAAACAAAATCGCTCCAGCCTCAGCTCACTCGCGCCGAACTCGATATTCGAGATTCTCGTCTCTGTCATTCCTAACAAAATAAATAAGTCCTGAACAAAAGTTCAAGACTTATTTATGGAGCGGAAGACGAGACTTATCTTACTCGTTCGCGTGTAACGGCAATTACGCGTTTTGTTTTACTCAATTTTATCATTGTAAAACAAAATCGCTCCAGCCTCAGCTCACTCGCGCCGAACTCGATATTCGAGATTCTCGTCTCTGTCATTCCTAACAAAATAAATAAGTCCTGAACAAAAGTTCAAGACTTATTTATGGAGCGGAAGACGAGACTCGAACTCGCAACAACCTGCTTGGAAGGCAGGGACTCTAGCCATTGAGTTACTTCCGC
>CAYLHN010000034.1:0-14897 GCA_964383455.1 uncultured Muribaculaceae bacterium
CGGTTGCTCCACCATTGAGCTATCGAGGAATATTTGTATTCACATTACATCAAAGACTTTTTTTATTGTAAAGTCTTGTCTTTAAATTTTTGATAAATTTATTAATCTTTCAAATTCGGAATACTTATTTTTAAGACCGATAAACGTATCTATATCTATTATTTCACCATCTTTAAGATATATTAATTTATCACATTCTTTTATTGTTTGAAGTCTATGCGCAATTATAATTATTGTTTTTTCTTTCTTTAACTCTTTTAACATTTCACTGATTTCAGATTCAGTTTCAACGTCCAATGATGATGTTGCTTCATCTAATATTATTATTTCACTGTTTTTATACAAAGCTCTTGCTATTGCTAATCTCTGCTTTTGCCCCTGTGATAATCCTTCTATTTTTGAATTAATACCGCCATTTTCTGTTACAAATTCATACAAACTTGATTTTTTTAAACATTCAATAACTTTATTTTCTTCAATTTCATCCTCATTAATACCCCATGCAACATTATTTTTATATGTTCCATCTAAAATATTAATTTCCTGCGGAACATAACCTACTATTTTACGATAATTACCTGCATTTGATTCTTTTATAATCTCACTATCAACTAAAAATTCGCCTTTCTTAATCGGCAATACTCCCATTAATATATCTGCCAAAGTTGATTTCCCTGCACCTGATAAGCCTGTTATACCAATAAATTCACCTTTTTTTATTGATAAATTTATATTCTTCAAAATAGGCTTATTATCTTCATATTCAAAATCAACATTTTTTAATTCAATTCTATCTATAAATGTTATTCCTTTTTCTGAATGTTTAACGTTAAATAATTTATCAAATTTATTTTTTTCATATTCATAATTCATCTTTTTAACCATATCTTTTGATGAATTCATATGGTTTAGTGCAACCTGAATACGATTTAATGACGGCGCTATTCTAAATATAATTGCAGCTATCAGACCATAAGATGCTATTATTTCAGAAGCATTTTCTGAATTTTCACAAAGTATAATTCCTGCAAAAAATATTAAAGCTAAAACTAATATTGTTTCAATTACAAACGGCGGAATACTTGCGTAAAAAGTATTTTTAAATATTATATCATTATTTGCGCGCTGAATTTTTTCAAATTTTTTCATAAAAAATTTCTTTGCAGAAAAAATTCTGATTTCCTTTAAATTTTTTATGTTTTCAATTACCTGATTATTGTTTTTTGATGAATATTCAAGCATTTTTGGTGCAAGTACTTCCGTTTTATTCTTGAAAAATTTATTAACAAAAAACATACTTACGCCTACAAATATTATTGTTGCTAATGCGGATATAGAAAATTTAAATAACAATAAAGACAGAATTAACACAATAATTATACAATTTGTCAAAAATACCAGCGTGCGTAATACAAATGTTTCAAGTGTTTGCGAACTTAATACGGTTAAATTATATATTTTTTCGGAATTAGTATCCTTAAATAAATTATTATATGGAGCATTTACATAGTAAGACATTATCATCTTATTAATATCATTTTTCCAATCTATAACAAATTTGTTTTGCAAGTACGAACAAATTATCATTAATAAATTTTTTGCTAAAAACATTAAAACAATTATACAGCCTATCGCTATGATTACATAATTTTGGTTTATAAATAAATCAGATAATTTAGCAAATAAAATATTGTCAGAAAGACTTTGCTGGTTCATTATCAAAAGCAGAAACGGATATATCAAACCTATTCCTGCAAGCTCTAATAAACCTGCAAAAATTGAAATTAACATAAAAAATATTATTTTTGTTTTTCTGTTTTTTCCATAATATTCAATAAACTTAAAAAAATGCTTTAACATATCCTAATTTTACATTAAAAAAAGATTAATTTGTTCAAAAAAATCAAAAAATGTGATAAAATAATATTATATTATAAAAAGGAGAACAATATGGCAAATCCAATATTTTCAGAAAAAGCTCTTAGAGGCAACGAAAGAATTTTAAGCGGCGAACCGATGACTATTAACGGGGCTATAAACAAAACATTTATTCTTTTCGCTTGTTTACTTTTAACAAGTTTTTATGAATTTTCACTATATCTTCAAGGATATACAGATAAGGCGGCTGCACTTATGATGGTTGGTTTTGTTGCTTCATTAGTTTCATTTATAGTAATCATGTTTGCAAGAAAAACTGTTAAATATATGGCTCCCGTATACGCATTATCAGAGGGCCTTATCTTAGGCGGAATTTCTGTAATGTTTGAAGCTAAATATCCCGGTATTGTGATACAAGCTGTAAGTTCAACGTTTATGGCATTCTTTGTAATGCTTGCACTATACAAAGCAAGAGTTATCAGATGTACTGAAAAATTTAGAAGTGTTTTAATGATTTCTACGCTTTCAATAGCTGGAATATATATTGTACAACTTATCGGCTCTTTTTTCCAATTAAGTATTCCGGGATTATTTGAATCAGGACTTGTGGGAATAGGATTTAGTGTATTTGTATGTGTAATAGCTGCATTAAACTTTATTGTTGATTTTAAAGTAATAGAAGACGGTGCAAATAATTTTGCTGATAAATCTTTTGAATGGTACGGAGCTTTTGGCTTGATGGTAACATTCGTTTGGTTATATATAGAAATATTAAACCTTTTAGAGAAATTAAGAGAAAGATAATCAAAATATAATAAAAATGGCAGGTTGTATATAATAACCTGCCATTTTTTTATATTAAAACACTATGTAACCAAGAAAATATAACTTTTTATTATGTATGTAATATTTAAGTAATTGTATATACTTTCTTATAATATAGCCATGCGCCAACGATTGCAATTACAATATTAGATAACCAGGTTGCCAAGAATGGAGAAATTGCACCTGTTTCTCCGAAAGAAACTGCAAGAGCCCTTATAAGATAGTATGAAAATATAATTAAAATACTGAACAGAAAACCTCTGTTATAGCGTACTCTCGGTGGAGTAATCGCCAGAGGAACACCAATTAATACAAAAACAAGAGTGGTAAAAGGAATTGCAATTTTTTCATGCAGTTCTATTCTCATGCTTGCCTCTTGCTCTTTTGAAAGATTTTTATGTCTTGCTAAATATTTTATCAATTGTATAAAATTTTGTTCTTTAGCCACATTTTTTTCCAATTCTTTTGATAAATCCATTCCAAATTGGGCTGTTGAATGTTCAAAAAATGTTGTATTCAAAATTTTTCCGCTATCAGAAACAGTGTAAACAGCTCCTTTATCAAATTCCCATCCTTCAGGTGAAGTTGAACCATATTTTGCTTGCAGAACCTGTATTGTATCATCTTTTGATATATCAAGTACAGAAATATTATTCAAAATGCCATCTTCGCAATGACCTACATAAAAAATTCTTTTTAAAGCTCCTGATGAAACTTCTTTAAAAACAAAATTCTGTTTTCCTTCAGGTATATTTTTTTGTCCAAAAGCCCAAAGTGCTAAATTTTTTGAGCGTTTTGTTGCGGTAGGAACAATTGTTTCGTTAATGACAAAACTGCTCATTGCCATAATTATTGCAAATATAAATATAGGTTTCGCAATACGATTTAAGCCTATACCGCAAGACCTCATTACAGTTATTTCAGAAGATAAACTTAATCTGTTTAAAGTCATTACGGTAGCAAGTAAAACCCCCATTGGAATTGTCATTACAAAAACTGACGGCAGGTTCAAAATAATCATTATTAGCGCAACTTTAAATGGTATGCCGTATTGGGAAATTTGTTTTATTAATGTAATAAATGTATCTGAAGCAAAAATAATCGCGGTAAAAACAAAAACACCCATCAAGAACATTTCAATAACCTGTATCAAAATGTATTTATCAAGCATTTTTAATTTTTTAAAGAATCGGATTACTTTTCTTACAACCATACGTCTAATTTTAATCTAAAAATATCTATTAATCAAATTTTAAAAGAACTTTTACAGAATCTTTATCTTTGTTTCGTTCAAAAGCCTCAATTGCATCATCAATTCCGTATATACCGGAAATCATTGGAGTAAAATCAATTCTTTTATTTTCCAATAATCTCAAAGCAGGTTTAAATTGTCCGCATCTTGAGCCTAAAACTGTAATTTCGTTTATAACGATAGGTGCAAGATTAATTTCTTTACTTCCTGCAACCGTACTTTTTAGGACTAAAACACCTCTTGGTTTTGTAAGCGCCATAGCATCTTCGAACCCTGTAATCGAGCCTGTAGCTTCGACAACAACATCCCAAACAGGTTCTTTTTTGAGTTCTTGAGATAATATTGTTTTAACACCTTGTTTTTTAGCGATATCAAGTTTGTTTTGATGGCGCCCTGCAAGTGTAACATCGTAATTATAAGCGTTTAGAGCTAAAGCAGTAGTTAAACCTAATTTACCATCGCCTTGTACAAGAATTTTCTGTACAGGCTGGATATGCAATTGTTCAACTATTTCACAGGCAGCAGCAAGCGGTTCAACAAAAACAACCTGCTCATCTGAAACGTTTTTTGGAACTTCAAACAAAATTTCTGTCGGTAGAGTTATATATTCTGCAAAACAACCGTCTTTTTTCCAAATACCGATTGTATGACGATTAGGACAATGTCTTACTAATCCTTGATTACACCATTCACAGTCGGGTTTATGACAACCGTAACTTATTTCTGCAACAACTCTTTTGCCGACAAGACTTTTGTCATCGCCATTAACCTCTTCTACAACTCCGACAAATTCATGTCCTAAAACACCTTTGTATCCCATATAACCTTTTGTAATTTCAAAGTCAGTATTACAAATTCCTGCCATTTTAACTTTTATGAGTGCTTCTCCTTTTGCAGGTACAGGTTTTTGATAATTTGTATCTAATTTTAAAACTTCATCAAATACAACAGCTTTCATGTAAATCCTTTCTAATATTTTATTAAGCTTGTGTTAAATCATCTAAGAATGTTGGTAATGCAAATCTTGCCATATGGTAATCTTTGTTATAGATTTTGCATTGTTTTGTAATTTCTGCACAGCGTTCTTCATCAATGTATGATAAAGGTTCAACAGTCTTTGAACAGAATGCCCAAGCCCAGTATCCGCCGGGGTATGTTGGAATTGGTGATGTGTAACTGCTTACGATTGGGAATACTTTTTTCAATAGTTTATACATATGTTTGATTTCATCTTCGTTTGCAACAGGGCTTTCTGACTGTGCTACCATAATGCCGCCGTCTTTAAGTGAATTCATTACATTTGTATAAAATTCTTCTGTAAATAAGCCGACTCCAGGCCCCATAGGGTCTGTAGAATCAATTAATATAATATCAAACATATCTTTTTTGTCTTTGATATATTCGATGGCATCTTCAACTTTGATTTCTACTTTTGGATTATCTAATTCGCAAGCGATTGTTGGTAAGTATTTTTTTGAAACATCAATAACCATTTCATCAATTTCGCAAAGAACAACTTTTTCAACAGTTTTGTGTTTCAAAACTTCTCTGACTGTTCCGCCATCACCTCCGCCAATTACAAGAACTGATTTTGGACAAGGGTGATTCATCATTGGAATATGAGCAATCATTTCATGATAGAAGTATTCATCACCTTCCGTTGCCATCATTAAATCATCAAGTGTTAATATTTTGCCAAGTTTTGAATCGGAATCCAAAATTTCAACTTTTTGATATTTTGAATATTCTGAAAATAAAACTTCTTTTATTTTTATAGCAATACCAAAACCTGATGGTGTTATTTCTTTGTAATATAATTCTTCTTCTGCCACTTTTATATCCTTTCTTTATAATAAATCATCTAATAATGTTTCTTGTTCAAGTCTTTGTTCTGCATATTTTTTGTTAAATAATTTGCAATTATTTGTAATTTCATTGTATCGTTGTTCATTATAGTTATCCAATGGTTTTACACTATCCGAACAGAATACCCATGCCCAGCAGCTTCCTGGGTAAGTCGGAACAGGTGAAGTATATGTTTTAACAATTTTAAAATTTTTTAATAGGCTTTCGTATAAAGTTTTGCTTTTTTGTTCATTAGCAACAGGACTTTCTGACTGCATAACGATAATTCCGTCTTCATTTAAAATTCTTTTTAAATTCTGATAAACTTCGCTTGTATATTCGCCAACTCCAGGGCCGAGAGGATCAGGTGAAGTTATAAGAATAACATCAAATTTTATATCGCTTTCTTTTATATAATCAAAAGCATCCATTATTTTGACAGTAACTTTTTCATCATCAAGACAGCTTGCAATCTCAGGTAAATATTGTTTGCAAGTGTTAACTACAACTTCATCAATATCAACAACTACAACATGTTTAACGGTTTTGTGTTTTAAAATTTCTTTTGTAGCAGCACCTGTTCCGCCGCCGATTATCAAAACATTTTTAGGATTTTTATGACTTAATAACGGCAAATGTGTAATCATTTCGTTGTAATGATAAGCATCACCTTCAGTTACAAACATTAAATCATTAAGAGTAAGTATTTTACCAAGAGAAGACTCTGTTTCCAGCACTTCAACTTTTTGGTATTTAGATTGTGTTGAAAATAAAATATTTTTTACTTTTATGGCAATACCAAAACCTGACGGCGTTATTTCTCTGTAATAATTTTGTTCATCTACCATAATTAATTATCCCAATTTTTCAGTCAATTTACCTGATAAAATATGTACATGCAGATGGAAGACTGTTTGTCCTGCACCTTTACCGGTATTTATAATCGTTCTGTAATCGGTTAAACCAAGTTTTTTTGCGGTTGATTTTACACCTTTCAACAATTTAACCATTAATTCTTCATCTTCCAATTCTGCAAGTGAGGCAACATGAGTTTTTGGAATTACAAGAACATGAGTTTCTGCCTGCGGATTAAGGTCATTAATTGCAATTACGGCATCATCCTCATATACAAAATTGCTTGGAATTTCTTTATTAATTATTTTACAAAAAATGCAATCGCTCATTATAACGCTTCCTTTACAAGTTTAATTACTTTTTCTACTGCTTCATCAGGTTTAATTGTATCAATTTCACCTGTTGCACGGGTTTTTAATTCAACGTTACCGTCAACAATAGTTTTACCTACTGTAATTCTGTATGGAAAACCGATTAAGTCGGCATCTTTGAATTTTACCCCCGGTCTTTCATCACGGTCATCAATTACAACTTCAATACCTGCATTTAAAAGTTTTACATACATATCTTTTGCAGTACTCATTTGAAGTTCATCTTTGTTGTTCAAAGGTACGATAGTAACGTGATATGGCGCAATTTGAATTGGCCACATTATACCGTTATCATCATGGTATCTTTCAACGGCAGCGGCTGCGGTTCTTGAAATACCTATTCCATAACAACCCATTACATAAGGCTGAGCTTTACCGTTTTGGTCTAAATACACTGCATTCATCGGTTTTGAATATTTTGTGCCTAATTTAAATATATTACCAACTTCAATACCGCGTGTTACTTTTAATGGTTTTCCGCACTGAGGACATAATTCATCTTTTTGTACAAGACGAATATCATAATATTGTTCTATTGCAGGAATATCAGATAAATTAGCACCAACCATGTGCTTGTCTTCCTGATTTACGCCAACTACAAAGTTTTTCAAATCTTTTACTGTTTCATCTGCAATAATTGTAATCCCATCCATTCCTTTTGGCCCGATAAAACCTTTTGCTGCATTAAATCCTTTTTCAACCATTAATTCTTCAATTTCAAGAGCTGATGCAATTCTTATATCAATTCCGCCGACTGCATTCATTAATTTTGTTTCTTCAACTTCTTTGTCTGCTCTGATTAAGGCTATTACAGGCTTTTTATCAATAATGTAAACCAAACTTTTTAGAATTATTGTTGAAGGTATATGTAAAAAGTCGCAAAGTTCCTCTATAGAGTGAGTTTGAGGAGTATCAATTATTTTTGTTTCATTAAAACCAAATTTACTTCCGTCAGTATCAGCTTCTGGAAGTTTTGAAATAGCATGATTTGAGTTTGCACTGTAATCACATCCATCACAATAGAAAACATCATTTTCACCGGCGTCAGTTGTTGTGATTACCATAAATTCGTGGCTTACACTTCCGCCTATTGCGCCTGAATCGGATTGAACCATTTTTGTTTCAAGTCCGCATCTTTTGAAGATATTTGTATATGCTTTTGCCATATCTTGATAAGATTTTTCAAGACCTTCTTCGTCTAAATCAAAACTGTAAGCGTCATTCATAATAAATTCACGACCTCTTAAAAGTCCGTATCTTGGGCGAACTTCGTCTCTGAATTTGTCTTGAATTTGATACAAATTGCAAGGTAATTGTTTATAAGATTTTAAACCATCACGCGCAATTGAAGTGATAACTTCTTCTGCTGTCGGGCCTAAGCACATTTCTCTGTCATGTCTGTCACGCAAGCGCATTAATTCTTTGCCGTAAACTTCCCAGCGTCCTGATTCTTCCCAAAGTTCTTTCGGTTGAACAAATGGAGTTAAAAGTTCTTGAGCGCCTGCTGCATCCATTTCTTCACGAACAATATTTTCAATTTTCTTCAAAACGCGCCACATTAAAGGCAAGTAGTTGTAACAACCGCTTGTTAACTTTCTGATATAACCTGCTCTTGCTAAAAACTTATGTGAAACAACATCTGCGTCAGCAGGAAATTCGCGTAATGTTTGCACAAATAATTTTGACATCTTCATAATTTCATATTCCTCACTTTTAAAAAAAGTTTATCACAAAAAAAGTAAGAAATACACTTATTATAAATTATTTAGGCATATTTTTTTCTAATTCTAAAGCAAGTTCTTTTGGCTGCACAGATAAAGTTTCGTGATTTTGCATTGCAAGTTCCATGCATTGTTTGTATTCGGCCCACATTTGTTTATTTTTTAATATTTGTGCCATAACATAATACAAATCTCCATTATCAGGAATTTCTTGCAAAGCTGTTTGCATAACCATTAATGCTTCATCAAATCTTTCAAATTTAGAAAGTATTTTTGCAACAATTTTATATGCTTCTATATCTCTTGGATTATATTCTAATGTTTTTTGCAAATATCCCAGTGCCTCATTAAATTCGCCTTGTGAATATGCAATAGAACCTAAATTAAAATACGCCCAGCTGTAATTTGGTGATTGTTCTATAACTTTTTTATATTCGGCGATAGCTTCAGGAATCTTACCTTCATTTCTATAAATATATCCTAAATGAAAATGTGCAAAAATATCATTGCTATTAAGCTGAACAGCTTTCATAAAGCATACTTTTGCAATTTCAGGCTGTTCTTTTTTCACATAACATAAACCCAAATTAAAGTAACTGTTTGAATCATCAACATCAGTTTCAAGAACGGTTTTAAAACATTCAATTGCTTTATCATATTCTCTCATATCAATATAGACAAGTCCTAAATTGTAGAAAAAATCTGTCTCTTGCGGTGATAATTCAATTGCTTTCAAATAAGATTGCTCAGCTTTTTGCAGGTCTCGCATTTTTTCATGAACAATACCTTTGTTATAATAAAGGCTTGCATCTTGAGGAAAAATGCTTATTAAAAATTGAAATTGCTTTAAAGATTCTTCATTAAATCCTTTATCAAGCAATACAACCGCCAAGCGTCGTCTTGCCTGAAAATTGGAGGAATCTTCACGCAATATAGCTTGTAACTCTTGGATTTCTTGTAGGTCTTGATCTTCAGGCATAATAATATTATAAACGTAAATCAGATTATTGCAAAGATGTTAAAATGTTTAATAAAAATGTTTAAAATCAGCAGTAATTTTATAGAATTTTTAATATAATTGTAAACAAATGTAACAAAATAGTTTAAAACCCTCAAGAATTCATGCTTTTATGCCGATATGCAAAATGTAGGCAAGGAAAGGAATATGTGTTATGGGTTTAGCAGCATCACAAGCAAGATTATTGACAATCACATCAAGATTGCACGATATCGAACTAAAACAACAAAATATTTCAAATCAAAAGATGCGTTTATCAAACGAATCTGATGAAGTTTCTACTGCTTACTCTAAAGCTTTGAATACTCAAAGATTTACTCTTAATAACGGTACTTCAAATGTTAAAATGACAATAAAGAACTTATATACTACAGGTTCAAAATACCAATTAAAAACAACAGATGGCAAAACTGTATTGCCTCAAAATATTTATGATGCATTTAATGCAACTTGTAAAACAGGACAAGATTCCATGTCTTGGAGAAATAAAAAGTATGCAGAGGGTCATAAAGAATCTTGGGAACAAGATTTTGTAAATGAATTTATTGCAAGTGTAATAAGTGGAGATACTAGTACTCATGGGTTAGCAAGAAGATATGGACTTGATTGGCCAAAATGGTGTGAGCAGAATCCAACTTATCCTCAAGATAGTGATTCATTTTTTGATTTCATAATTAACAATGGTACAAATGTTGATTTTACAAAATCAGATATTGAATACTGGAAGAGTTTATGTCAAGAACTTCAAGACGAATCAGGCAGAGGTTCTGTAGTAACTAATGGTAAAACAATAGAAACATATAATTCATCAAATACTATTTGCTTATCATCAGAATTATTAAACGATCCTAACTGGTTATATAATGCAATTGAATCAGGTGAGTTTGTGTTAGTTGATACAAGCGGAAAAGAAGTTTCAACTTCAAGCGCTAAAGATATCGATACAGAATATGATAAAGAAGTTGCTGCAAGAGCAGAAGCTGAATACAACGCTGCTACCGCAAAAATCAACAGAAAAGAAAAAATATTAGACAATGAAGCAAGAAAACTTGATACTGAATACTCTGCTATGAATACTGAATATGAATCTATAAAGAATATTATTAAGAATAATTCAGATAAAACTTTCAATCTGTTCTCATAGTTGTCAGTAAATAGTGAAAGTTAGACATTTTCTATAAGAAGAAATTTACTTTTTTCTTCTTTCTATGAATTTTCCTGTGCGTTTATAAAAATCTTCCAAAAAACTTGTGTCAAATTTTCCGCTTACAAATACCTCATCTTCAATAATTGATTGATGGAATGGTATCGTAGTTTCAACGCCGATAACAACATATTCTTTCAAAGCTTGATAAATTCTTCTTCTTGCTTGGTTTCTGTTTTCACCCCAGCAAATTAATTTACCTATCATTGAATCGTAATATGGAGGAATTTTGTACCCCGGATAAACGTGAGAATCTACTCTTACGCCAAAACCTCCGGGTTGAACATAACCTTCAATTGTTCCGGGACAAGGCATAAAATCTTTGTCAGGGTTTTCTGCATTAATACGACATTCGATTGCGTGTCCGTAAAGTTTGATATCTCTTTGTTTATATCCAAGTTTTTCGCCTGCGGCAACTCTTATTTGTTCTCGAACAATATCAACTTGAGAAATCATTTCTGTTACACAGTGTTCAACCTGAACTCGTGTATTCATTTCCATGAAATACCATTTACCATCTTTATCAAGTAAAAATTCGCAAGTGCCGACACCTTCATACTTAACTGCTTTTGCAGCTCTAATCGCAGCTTCACCCATTTTCTTGCGTGTTCTTTCATCAATTGCAGGTGAAGGAGCTTCTTCTAACAATTTTTGATGTCTTCTTTGAATAGAACAATCACGTTCACCTAAGTGAATATAATTTCCGTATTGGTCTCCAATAATTTGAACTTCAATATGTCGAGGATTTTCTAAATATTTTTCACAGTATACATCAGGATTTCCAAAAGCTTTTCCTGCTTCTGTACGGCAAAGTGAAAAATTAGTATCGATTTCATTGTCATTTCTGACAATTCTCATACCTTTTCCGCCCCCGCCGGCAGTTGCTTTTAGTATAATAGGATATCCTACTTTTTTGGCAAACCTTTTAATTTCTTTTACGTCATGTATAATCCCTGTTCCGGGAATAACAGGAACATCATTATCAATCATAGTTTTACGGGCATTAGCTTTGTCGCCCATTTTTCTCATTGATGACGAAGACGGGCCTATAAATTTTATACCGTGTTGTTCGCAAATTTCTGCAAAATCAGCTCTTTCAGACAAGAAACCATAACCGGGGTGGATAGCATCAACGCCGGCAATTTCTGCAACTGACATCATAGCAGGAATACTCAAATAACTTTTAGAACTATCTGCAGGCCCTATACAATAAGCATCGGTTGCAAGTCTTACATGAAGCGAATTTGCATCCGCTTCTGAATAAACTGCAACTGTCGGAATTCCTAATTCACGACAAGCTCTGATAATTCTAACTGAAATTTCGCCGCGATTTGCGACAAGAACTTTCCTAAACATATCTTCTATCCCAATTATTCAATATACATAAGCACTTGACCGTATTCAACAGGTTGTCCGTCATCAACACATATTTCGACAACTTTACCTGAAAAATCAGATTCAATTTCGTTCATCAACTTCATTGCTTCGATGATACAAACAACTTCACCCTGAGCGACAAGAGAACCTACTTCAACAAAAGCAGGTGCATCAGGAGATGCTGCCTTATAGAAAGTACCAACCATTGGCGATTTAATAGCTTTACCTTCTTTTGGTACACTATTAGAAGTTTTTTCGCTTGACTCAACTTTTTGTTCAGGAATAACAACTTGTGTTTCAGTTACAGCAGGTAAAACTTGTTGAGCTGTAACTGTTTGTTTTTCACGTTTCA
Source organism: uncultured Muribaculaceae bacterium (assembly GCA_964383455.1). GTDB lineage: Bacteria > Cyanobacteriota > Vampirovibrionia > Gastranaerophilales > Gastranaerophilaceae > UBA6984. The sequence continues at coordinate 12,699 of CAYLHN010000034.1, forward strand.
ACACAATAGATTGTTCTTGATCTTCAAGCTGCATTTCAGTCAATTCTGAATCTGTCATCAATTTAGCTAATTTTTCAAGATATTTTAAATCAAATTTCATAAATTTTCCTCATTATTTAAGATGTGAAATAATTAACATCTGTCAAGGTATTCATTAGTTCTGGTATCAATTCTGATTCTGTCTCCGTTTACTACGAAGAAAGGAACGTTAACAACTGCACCTGTTTCTGTTTCAGCAGGTTTTGTACCGCCTTGAGATGTATTACCCTTTTCAGCAGGAGGAGTGTTAACAACTTCTAATTCAACGTGAGCAGGTAAATCAACACCGATTACTGCACCTTCGTGAGTTAAAACAGATAAATTCATATTTTCTTTTAAATATTTTAAGCCATCACCAATCATATCAGCGGTTACAGTAATTTGTTCGTAAGATTCCAAATCCATCATTACATAACCGTCACCTTCTTTATATAAGTATTGCATATCGCGACGATCAAGCATAGCTTTTGCAACTTTTTCGCCTGCTCTGAAGGTTCTTTCAACTACTTGACCTGTTTCAACATTTTTAAGTTTTGTTCTTACAAATGCAGCACCTTTACCCGGTTTTACATGTAAAAATTCAACAACCGACCATAAAGCGCCATTGTCCAGTTGTAATGTCAAGCCTGTTTTTAAATCATTTACAGAAATCATAAATTCTCCTTTTCTTGTCTATGGACAAATAATAACATAAACATAAAAATTTTCAAATTTTATGAAATTATGTGCATAAGGATGAAAAAATATGGAAAAATTTTAATGTAAATATTTGTAAAACATGTCTTAAAATAAGTCAATTTTTATTTTCAGCTCACTTTATCATGTCACGGAAAGTTAGTATAGGAGAAAATAAATGTTATACACAGATTCACCATTTAAGTATTACGGCCCTGTTTACGGAAATAGACCTTATCATAGAGAAATGGGTGAAACGCCTGAAGATATGGCAAAAGCTGTAAAATATCAAGAAGCAAAAGAAGCTCGTGAAGGAAGTACAGAATACAGACCTCGCGAAATCGGTGAAAAACCATGGGAAGTACCTTCAAGAGCACAACAAGCAGAATATTACAGTAAAGCAGAAGCTAAAGTTAACGGTTACAACTCTTACGACAGTTATGAAACAAGACCTCGCGAAATCGGTGAAAGACCTGAAGATGTAGCAAGATCTAATCGTCCGCAAAGACCAAAAACAAAGGATGAAATGACAGAACAAGAAAGAGTTCTTGATATGTATGCATAGTACATATTTATAAAAATACTAAAAACACCGCGGCGTGCACTCACGTGGCGGTGTTTTTTATGGTGCAAATTAAAATTAATGCACCATGTATCTTCTCATTTTATATACAGGTATCATCGCTGTTTGCCATAGTAAACAGGGAAACAAGCGCAGCAATACCTACAATTGCATAAATAGCTCTTGACCAAATTGTCATATCACCAAGTAATTTGGCAACCAAGTCGATATTAAAGAAACCGACGAAACCCCAATTTATGGCACCGATGATAACGAGAAGATAACTAACAAGTTTTACATATTTTTTCATAAAGGCCTTCTTTCTTGTAAAAATAGAGATACACATGTAATTATTTAATATTTTATGCATATAAAAATTCTCTAAATTATTAATATTTGGAAGATAATATTACCAAAAAGAGCAATATCGCTTGAAAAAGGTAAAAAATAATGTTATAATAAAAGAAATAATTTATTTTCATGGGGACGTACCGGATTTTGACAGGACGCTTGATGGGAATAGGTTGCGAGTCCGAGCGCTGTTCTCGGTTATCAACGAGCAAAACAAATTAAGTGCTAACAACAATGTTGTAGTAGCTGATTTCTCTAGAGCAAGAGCTCTAGCTGCGTAGATTAAGTTCCGCAGTTCAGCCTTCTTATTAGTCCAGCTTGCCGATTAATAGGGAGCCACCATGCAAGACGCAGTGCGGTGATGGCGATAGCCGTATCAAGATAATCGTCGAGGTGCGTATCACTTTAAAAGACTTTGAATATATTAAAAGGTTTGTCGTTTCCTGATTTATTCGAGAGAATAACGAATACACTCGTAGAGATTTGTTTTTATCCGTTTTGGACGTGGGTTCGACTCCCACCGTTTCCACCATAAAACAGACTATATTTATATAGTCTGTTTTATGGTTAAA
>CAYLHN010000035.1:0-10515 GCA_964383455.1 uncultured Muribaculaceae bacterium
TTTGTCAAATAAAAATAAATTTGATGCACAAGTTTTTGAAAATTCCAATAATTTTTCATCACTTCCGTTAAATACCGCAAATGCAGGTAATTGCGGATATTTGAAAATTTTTGCTTTTGCATTGAAATAATTTTCCAAACCATCGTGCCAATCAATATGGTCAGGAGTAAAATTAGTCCAGCAAGCAATTTGAGGCTGGAAGGAATTACTTGTTTCAAGCTGAAATGAACTTACTTCGCAAACAAAATAATCCAAATCGTTATTGTAAAGTAAATCACAAGGCGGAACTCCGTAATTTCCGCAAGGTTCAGCATTAAATTCTTCGTTCAAAATATGTGCCGTAAGAGCAACTGTTGTTGTTTTGCCGTTAGTACCCGTTATTGCAATAAAAGGTTTTCCTGTTTCGGAATAAGCAAGTTCAATTTCTGAAATTATAGGAATATTCGCATCTTTTAATCGTTTAAAAATTTCGTTTTTAGGCGGTATTCCGGGACTTGTAACCGCGAGATAACTGTCTTTTATAAACTCATCAGAGTGTCCGCCCATTTCAACTTTTATATCAAGTGAATTTAATTCTTCAAGCAAAGTTTTATCTTCAGGTTTTTCCTCTCTGCTTTCTGAAATATACACATTAGCGCACTTACCGCTCAAATATTTTGCCGCTGCAATTCCGCTTTTTGATAAACCCAAGATTAAAACTTTTTTTTCAAACCAATTTTTTTTCATTAAATTAATCCTTTAAAATACAAATAAAATAATAAAACAGATAAAACAGAAAATAAAGTTGAAACAACAGCAAAAGTTATAACAATTCGATTTTCGCTCCATCCTAATAATTCAAAATGATGATGAATAGGAGCCATTTTAAATACTCTTTTTCCTGTTAATTTAAAACTTGTAACCTGAATAATTACGGATAAAGTTTCACAAATAAATACTGCTCCAATGAGAATTAACAGTAATTCAAATTTGCCCATAACTGCTAAAGTCCCGAGTAATCCGCCTAATGCCAATGAACCTGTGTCTCCCATAAATACTTGAGCTTTTGATTTATTGTATTTCAAAAATCCTACTAAAGCTCCTGCTGTTGCTGCCGAAATTATTGAAACAGCTGTATATCCGCTTATTCCTGATATAATTGCGCAAGCCAAAAATGAAGGAATTCCGCAGCTTGATGCTAAGCCGTCTAATCCGTCAGTTAAATTAAAAGCATTTGAAGCTCCTATTATTATAAATATTGCAAATAAAGGATAAAACCACATTAAATCAATATAGTGGTATGCAAAAGATACTCTTGTAAAGTGTTCTCCGCAAAGTGGTACAAAAATTGCAGGTAATAATGCTATTACGATTTGTCTTATAAGTTTTCCTCTAGGGGTTAAACCTTGATTTTCGTGTCCTTTTAATTTTAAATAATCATCTTGAAAACCTGCAAGAGTGTAGAAGAATAGTGTTATTAAAATTATAAATCCAAAAGAATTTAATTGCTGTGCAAGTGCAAGAACTACCAGTGATGCCAATATTATAGCGCCTATTATAAAAACACCGCCGGTTGTAGGGGTACCTTGTTTTTTCTTATGTGCTTCAGGAGCCAGGTCAAGTACATATTGACCTATCATTTTCTTTTTTAAAAAATCTATATATGGAATTCCAAACAGCAAGCATAAAATTAAACCTAATATAAATGCAATTGTTGCCATTATCATACTTTTTCTCCTTTTAGTCCGTTCAAAATTTCTTCAAATTTCATTGAACGAGATGCCTTCAAGAATATAGTGCTATTTTTTTCTATATTTTTTTCAATATATTCAACAGCCTGATTGTTATTTTCAAATGAAACTGCAAAAATATCTTTTTCTTTTACTGTTTGTGCAATTTCTTTTGCCAAATCTCCAACTGTTATTATTTTAACACGATTATTTTCATTTAGCTTATCTAAAATAAAATTGCCAATTTGTTTGTGATAAAAAATTTCATCTTGTCCGAGTTCACCCATATTTCCAAGAACTAAAACAGACTCAGGGTAAAGCTCCAAAACTGTTGATAATGCGGCTTTCATAGAATCAGGATTAGCGTTATAAGCGTCATTTATAACTTTATATCCGTTAATTTCTTCAATTTGCCATCTTTTTTCAATAGGTGAATATATTTTTAAACCATCATTTATTTCTTCAGGTTCCATTCCAAGTTTTAAACCTGCTTCAATAACAGCAAGCGAGTTTTCTACGTTGTAATCTCCTTCAATATTTAGTTGATATTCTTCGTTTTTATAAGTAAATACTGTTTTACCTATTTGTTTTTCTTTAAAATCAACATCTTTTATTGAAAAGTAAATTTTTTCACCGTTATATTCAACAGTTTTTTTAATTAAATCACTGTCTTGGGCAATAAAACATCCATTTGGTTTTTGATATTTACAAATTTCACATTTTGCCTTTGCAATATTTTCTCTGCTTCCAAGTCGTCCGATATGAGATGTTCCGACATTTGTAATTATCGTAATATCAGGATTTGAATATTTTGAAAGTAATTCTATTTCTCCCAAACCTCTCATGCCCATTTCTAATATTAAAACTTGAGTATCTTTAGGCATAGAAAGAATTGTTTGACAAAATCCAACTTCATTGTTGTGATTTAAAGGCGTTGAAAACGTTCTGAATTGCTGTCTGCAAACGCTTGTAAGCATTTCTTTAGTTGTAGTTTTACCGGAACTTCCTGTCAGTGCAATAACTTTTGGTGAAATTTTGTTCAAACACAATTTTGCCAATTGTAAATATGCAATTATCGGATTTTGAATTTGCAAAACTAAATCGGCATTATCCAAAACGATTCCGCTTGTTGTGAAATATGCTTTTGCACCTGCTTCAACAGCGTTGGGTATAAAATTTTCGCCGTCAAAAGATTCGCCCTTTAAACCAATATATACATTACCGTAATTGATTGTTCTTGTATCTGTTGATACAGAATAAGTCTTATGATGTGCGTTATTTTTTAAAACTTTTGCACCCGTTGCAAATATTAATTCTTCTGTTGTAAATTCCATAAGAAAATTTTACATCAAATATTGATAAAATGGTTCACTTATATGATGGAAAAATTAAAAACAATATTAATATTATAATTTTGCCAAACGGTAATGACTATTGCCAAATTGCAATAGATAATCTTTGTATGACTTTGTCCTGCTCGGACAGAGGAAACTTTTGGTGGCAAAAGTTTCACAAAAGCCACGACCAATTTTTATTCATTAATTTTCACTAAATTCAACTTGTGCAAGCAAACTCACTATGTTCAAACAGTGCTTGCTTCACTGTTGTTTCATTAAGTGAAAATTATTCATTCCAATATGGTCGAAATATAATTAAAATTCGCCCTTTGCGGAGTGAGCCATAATTGTTATGTTCTGTGATGATTAGTCCGCATTGTCTGAACAATAATATTTTATGTGAGTTTGTGGACTCGATACAGAACATATACAGATTATGAGCGAATGGAGTATAGGGCAGGAGTTTTCTTTGTACCACGTTTCTTTGCGGTCAAAGAAATGTGGTGTAATAAAATAGTCCTGCTCGGACAGAGGAAACTTTTGGTGGCAAAAGTTTCACAAAAGCCACGACCAATTTTTATTCATTAATTTTCACTAAATTCAACTTGTGCAAGCAAACTCACTATGTTCAAACAGTGCTTGCTTCACTGTTGTTTCATTAAGTGAAAATTATTCATTCCAATATGGTCGAAACAGAATTTTTACCAAATAAATGAATATATCTATTCCATTTTTGTAATGCAAAAATGGAACACTTGGCTGATTATTTTTATATGAATTATTATAAAAAACTTGGACAATACATAAAAAAGAAACGCTTAGATATAAAGTGGTCATTGAATAAATTTGCTATAGAAATTGAAATGGAATCTTCTACTTTATCCAGAAATGAAAATGGAAAAAGTGTTATAAATATCGAAACTATAAATAAAATAGCAAAATTTTACAATCAAACTCCTGCGGAGTTCTTAGCGGATTTTGAAAAGTATAATAAATAGAAAATAAATATACATTTTGCCAAACGGTAATGACTATTGCCAAAGTGCAATAGATAATCTTTGTATGAATTATATGCAAAGATTAATGAAATACAATAAATTAAAGAGAGATGAATTAGGTTTATCTTTAAACCAATTTTGTTTTGAAGCAGAAATTGAAACTTCCACTTTATCAAGATATGAAACAGGAAAAAGAAAACTCTCTTTTGATGTTTTAGTAAAAATAGCAAAATTTTATAATCAAACTCCTGCGGAGTTTTTAGCGGATTTTGAAAAGTATGATAAGGAACATTCTTAATTTTACAATACAAAATAAGAATTTTTTGATGTTTATGACTGCCATTATATATATTTTGGGGGTCTACGCTTATTTTACAAATTTATCATTACTTTTTAGCGTTTTTATTTCTATTTTTGCAATAATCGGAATATTAAAAAATTTTGTTTCACCAAAATTAATACTGTTTTGGGTTTTTATATTTTATTTTGGATTTGCAAATTCTTATTTTAGAATAAAAACAACAGATGATTTAATTCAGAAAGCTCCTTCATCAATTACTTTGGAAGGTCAAATTGTAAGTATTCCAAACAGTAGTTTTTCTGACAAAACTAAATTTTATTTCTTAACTGATGAAGGTAAAACACTTGTTACCGTAAAATCTGAAAATAGTGACTTTTCAAATTTAAAAATAGGAAATTATTATAAAATAAGCGGTAAACTCAGAATCCCATTTGAAGCTGTTAACCCATCACAGTTTGACTATAACAATTACTTAAGAAATTTTGGTGTGTTTACAGCTTTTTATGCAGATTTAAATGATGTTGAAATAGAAAATAAAAATATTTCATTAAAATGGAAATTTTTGCAAAAATTAAATAATGTAAGATACAGAATTCTTGATACTCACAAAAAATATTTAAAAAGTCCTAATCTCGAAATTTTAGGCGGTATTGTATTTGGCGATGATGCGGTTGCACCTCCTGATTTTATTAAAACAGCATTTATAAATTCAGGTTTATTGCATATTTTAGCTGCAAGCGGTATGAATGTTGCTTTTATTTATTGCTTTTGGTTCTTTTTTCTGAATACAATTTTTAAAATTCCATATAAATTAACTGTTGTAAGCGGTATGGGAGTTATTATTCTTTATGCTTTAATGACAGGCTTGGGAGCATCAGTTATAAGAGCAACGATAATGATACTGTTTGTTCTTGCAGGAAAATTAATTGACAGGGATACCCATTCAATAGCGTTATTATCACTGGTAGCAATGATTATGCTGATTTATAATCCTTCATATATTAATGATGTAGGTTTTCAGCTTTCATTTATTGTAACTTTTGGACTTCTTCTGTCTTCAAAATTACTTCAACATAAAGGAAATCGCGTTATAGGATACTTCAAAGATGCTTTTTTAGTTCCATTTATAGCTCAATTTTGGGTCGCACCTTTGCAAATGTTTTATTTTAATACATTTAGTTTATATTCTGTTATTGCAAATGCAATTATTGCAACATTTTTACCTTTAATTTCATTTGGCGGTTTTATAAGTTCTATTATTGCTGTTATACCTAAATTTGCAGACTTTATCTGCAAAACTTTTGATTTTATACTAAATCCGTTTTTAGATTTGCTTGTTCGAATTTCAGACATTTTTGCAAAACTGCCGTTTTCGCTTATTACAACAACTCATCCGCATATTTTGCAAATACTTTTATACTATCTGATTATTTTATTAATAACTTTGCAATTTACAATTTTTTCCAAAAAAGCTTTAAAAATTATTGTTTGTTTGGTTATTGTTCTTTTTATATCAAATATTCAGATACCAAATAAAAATTTAGAAATAATTGCTTTTTCGGTGCAAAATGCCGATTCATTTCTGATTAAAACACCACAAAATAAATATTTTATAATTGATACGGCAAAATCAGGTTATAATGGCGGAAAATCGCAAGCCGAAATTATTATTCTAAAATATTTGAAAGACAAAGGTATCAAAAATATTGAGGGTATGGTTATTTCTCACTTTGATAATGATCATTCAGGCGGTGCAGTTGATTTATACAAAAATTTAAATATTAAAAAGACTTATGTTAATTCCTTCCATAATGATTCTTTAACTTCAAAAGAAATATACAAAACCATAAAACCACTGTCTTTAGTTCAAAATAATTCTGTTGTATATACAGAACCGAATTTGGAATTGAAGAATTATAGAGCATACATAAAAAATAATGATAACGAAAATTCAATTATAACAAGTTTAAAGTACAAAGATTTTTCAATGTTATTTATGGGAGATGCAGGTACAACCGCCTATTATTTACTGCAAAAAGATTTACCGAAAAATATTTCCATTTTAAAACTTGGTCATCACGGGGCAAAAGGGGTTATTGATAAACAAATGCTTGAAACTTTAAATCCGCAATATGTACTTATTTCGTCTGCTTCAAATGACTACAATCATCCACATGCACTTACATTAAATACTTTGAGATATACAAATGTTTTAAAAACAGGGTATCAAAATTCAATAAAAGCTGTTTTCAACAATAAAGGTCTAAAAATTTATACTTTTGATAAAGATAAAAAATCATACATGAAACTGTAAAAAATACACTAAAACTATTATAAATAGTGAATTTTACACTATTAAGTTTTGTAAAACATTGATTATCAAAGGAAGACATGGACTTGAGAAAATGTTAAAAATATGTTACAATATTAGTAGAGCGAAGCAAAAGAAAAAGATTAGTTACCCCAAAAAACGCTTCAGAGTGTTATTCCCCCTGCATTAGCAAAATTGCACCACTCTTTCAAAAAAAAGGTATTCTGGTTCATACTATGCTTAAAAGAGTTTTTATAAAACCCTTTAAAAGCTGTGTCTTGATGGTGATATTATGAATACCGAAGTTTTAAATTTAAATCTGCAAAAGTTTGTTACCTCGGCAATAAATTTGTCCGTAGTCGCGGCAGTTTTTATTACAGCGGGAAGTTTTACAAACAGCAGTCCTCCAATATCTGCAAGAGAAATGAGAATTGCACAAGGAGCCGCAATTAGTCCTACTTTGGAAAAAAGTAAGATAAAAGCAGATATAAAAAATTTATCTGAAGAAGAAAGGATTGAGCAATTTAATCAAAGTGTACGGAGCCGGTACAAAAACGGATTAATTTATGATATTGCACCCGGAATAAAACATATAAAAATGACAAAAATATATCAAGGTCGTCCGGTAAAAATAAACGTAGTAGAAGTAAACAAAAATTTAAATCAAAATATAGAAATTAATCCCCAGCTTTCCTCATCAAAATTATCGTCTAAATCCACCATTACAAGTATTGCAAAGAAAAACAATTCAATTGCGGCAATTAACGGTACATATTTTAAACCGCAAACAGGTGTTCCTTTAGGAACGTTAATGATAAATAAAAAATTATATACAGGCCCTGTGTATAATCGTGTTGCTATGGGAATATTTGATAATGGTTTTGATATGGCAAGAGTTGAATTAAATGCAACACTTAAAACATCAAAAGGTGAATTAAAAATAGATAATGTAAATCAACCAAGAATGTTGTCAACCTATGTATTGGCGTATACTCCTCAATGGGGCGCATTTGCTCCTGCAAGTCCGCAATACGGAATACAAATTGCAGTTGAAGAAGGAAAAATAACTTCTATTTCAACCCAAGCACTTCCTATTCCTGAAAACGGATATGTTATAGTTGGGCCTAAAGAAAAATTAGAAAAATTTTTCGATGCAAAAAAAGTAAATTTAGATATAAAAACAATTCCAAACTGGGAAAATGTAAATCATATAATAAGCGGCGGCCCGTATTTAGTTAAAAATGGTGAAATTTTTATTGATATGACCGAGCAAAAATTAGGTGCAATAGGCGGAAAAAACCCAAGAACAGCAATAGGTTATACAGAAGACGGCAATTTAATAATGGTAGCAGTCGATGGCAGAGAAGGAGAATCTGTCGGAATGACATTGAAAGAATTGGCAGGATTTATGCAATCTGTCGGATGTATAAATGCAATGAATTTAGACGGCGGTGGTTCAACCGTAATGTATGTAAACGGGCACGTTGTTAATAACCCTAAAGTAAAAGGCGGTATTGCACTTTCAAATGCTTTAACAATAGACTTGAAATCATAATCATCAGACAACATATCTTCTTTACATCGGACGAAACAGCTCATTTTCGTCCTTTTTTTTACTACTTTTGGACAATTTTTTAAGGTTTTAAATATGTATACGAGGTTAATAGTATTTTTTTATAACCAAGTTTAATATGGCTTCGGGATGGTAATCATGAGAAAAATATTTTTAACTTTTATTTTTGTAATTTTTATTTCGGGTACGGTATTTGCAGAAACAAAAACGTCAAAAACTTTGAGTAAAATAGAAAATAATCTTTTCGGTATAGAATACACAACTCAAAGTGATAGCCAAAGACTTTCCAGAATAGAAGAACAAGTTTACGGAGAAGCAAAAACAGGTAATATAAAATCACGACTTGACGCTTTATCGAATGATATTGCAACCGGTGAAATGGGTAAAGAAATAACACCTAAAAAAGATACTTTTGATGAGGAAGATAATTACACGGAAAGAAAACTTGCAGACAATTCTCAATACTTTGAAGAAGAGAAAGAACCTGATAATCCGAAAATAGATTATCCCGTGATAAATGATATAGAACAACAAATTTTTGGTAAAACATATAAAAATGAAAATATAAACTCAAGGTTATCAAAATTAGAAAAAGAAATATTTAAAAAAACATATAATGATGACCTTGCAGAAAGGGTAGAAAGACTTAAAGATAAAGTTGCATATACTGCTCCAAAATTTAACACAGAAGAAAATAATTATTATTATGGTGAACAAGATAATTATTTTTCACCAAACACGCTTGCACAAAGTAATCCTGACACATTCTATCATTCACAGAAAGGGGACTATGTTGATAAGCAAATAGCAGACAGAGATTTCAGGTCTAAATTAAATAAATTAGAAAAAAGTGTTTTTAAACAAAGTTTTTCAAATGACACTGTTGATAATCGACTTAGCAGATTAGAAAGTACAATCTTTAATTCAAATTTTTCTAATGATAAACAAACGACTCGTTTAAAAAGAATTTCAAGTGCAGTTAACGCACAAAAAAGTGCAAAAAAATATGATTCAAACGGTATTCAGCAAAAAATGGCAACAGCACTTCAAATCGGCATGTTTGTTCTTATGGTCGTTGCAATGATTTTATAACTTAACTTAAATTAATAATTAAAATCACTCTTAAAAATCAAATAAAATCAACCTTTTAGCCTATTTGTTTTTAAATAAAAAATTATATAATGTTAAAAAGTTGTAAAATATTGATTTTTCGGGAAAAATCCGTAAAATTATAGTGGGAGTGATTAACATGATTAAAAAATTACTGACAACCTTAATAATTTTAACAATGACTTCTTTAAGTGTATTTGCTGCAAATACGAAAGAATTAACACCTGAAGTTGCAAGAAGTATTCAAAAATATAAAGTCGGCAATTATGTTGGCTGCATGCAAGAGCTTCAAAAATATTTTAACAAAAGTAATGCAAATTTGAAAAATCAGCTTGCAACTTATTACATGGCTATGGCTTATGTTAATGCAGGAATTTCTGATAAAGCAAAAGAATTTTATTCGCTTACTGTTAATACAAATCCAAGCAGTACATTAGGACAATACGCACAAAAAGGTATTGTATGTCTTGATGATCCTGAAAATTGTTATATTAACGTTAAAGAAGAACCTAAAGAAACTCCTGTTCAATCAGAATTGGATAAGTTTATTAATGCACCTTACGGAAACGGTCTTTCTACTTATTTAAATAAAGAAATTGAAAGAAGAAAACTTGAACGTTTAAGAAAAGAAATGAATAACGAAGGTGAACTAAATAAATATGATTTAAAAGATTTTAGAAAATTTACGGGTAAAATAAAAGATATTAATTTAGACGGAATAAAATTAGCATCTTCATCTAAACCTACCGACGCTGAAATTGTAAAAGCTTTAAGAGTTTTAAATGCTGCGGGCCTAAATAATATTGCAGCTCAGGCTGAAAAAGCAAGAAATGAACAAAATGCGGAAACATCTGTTAAAAAAGAAACTGAAGATTCACAAGTTAAAAGTGAATACAAGCCTGACTTGACAAGAGAACAATACCAGCAGCAAATTCAAAGAGAAATGATGCAGGCACAAATGGCACAAATGGCTCAACCTAATATTGATGCGTTGTTTGGTGAAAAAAATAATCAAAATAATATGATGAATAATAACATGATGAATATGTTACCTTTTATGATGGCACAACAAGCAGCACAAAACGCTAACGGAAACGGAAATCAACAACAGATGATGACTCCTGAGATGATGCAGGCTGTTATGTTTAATTCGATGATGCCTAATATGAATTTTGG
>CAYLHN010000035.1:10525-14568 GCA_964383455.1 uncultured Muribaculaceae bacterium
ATCGATAGATAATTGTCGACTTTAAATAGGATGAAATCGACGGAGTATAGAAAAAATTCAAATAATGCCGCTATTTATAGCATAATATCGATATTCAATGGTTTGTTTTCGGGTTAAAACACAAAATAATTAATAAAAATTTTATGGATTACAAAGAAGCAAAACAATATCTTGAAAATGCTCAAATTGATAAATGCGAGCATTTTTTTGAAAATAACAATTATAAACTTGAATATGGATATTGCAAATTACTTAAAAATGAGGTAAATGAGGCAAGAAAAATTTTTACGCCGTTAAGAGAGTATGATATGCGTGCAGATTGGGCATATTTATTTATACAATTCATGAATAATTACATTCAATTTATGCCGTCGTATTTTCAGATAAGAAATTTTCTTGAAATAGATATAGGGCTTTTGATAAAAGCCGGTTTAAATCAAGCAACAGAAAATGTTATTAATGCTTGTGATATTTTTTATCAAATAAATCCCGAAAGTTATAAATTTATTGCAAGGGTTTTATTAAATTATAATTATCCTACTTTAGCAAAAATATTTCTAAAACGCGGGGCAGAAAATTGTTATAATGACCCTGAATTACATTTTTTATACGGAAATTACTATTTACTTTATAACAACAAAGATAAAGCAAAAAAAGAGTTTGAATCGAGTTTGAATGTTTTACACGATTATTTTCCTGCAAAAATGATGTTAGAAAAAATTGAAAACGACAAATAATTTGAATTTATTAGTCACATTGTTTTAAGAAGTTTTTAATCATTGCTGTAATTTTTTCAGTATCATCAAAACCTGATTGTTCTTCTAATTCCAAGGCTTTTTCAAAATCTTTTTTTGCACCTTTTTTATCACCTTTGGCAAGTTTTACCTGACCTCTTTGGAAATAAGCTCTTGAATGGTTTTCATTCAGATATAATTCATATTCAATATATTCCATTGCTTCGTCATATCGTTTTAGTCGGACTAAAGCATAAGCTTTATTACTGTTTGCGTACAATGAATTTTCATTTAAGTCAAGTGCTTTATCAGCATAATAAATCGCTTTTTCGTAATCTTTTAAACCTAATTCGCTGACATAACTCAAATTTATCCAAGCATCAATACGTTTTGGATTTAATTCAACAACTTTTTCATAATATTTTATTGATGTTTTATAATTTTCAAGACGGTCATAAGCCCATCCTAAACCGAAGTATGCATCTTCGTATTCAGGATAAATTTCAACCAGTTTATTTAAAACATCAATTGATTTGTTATATTCTTTTTGGTAGCCGTAAATTAAAGATAATCCGTATAATCCTCTTTTATTTTTGGAATCATATTTTAAAGCCAATTCATAATCTTTTATTGCTTTGTCATATTCATAAAGAAATCTGTGGCAGTCACCTCTGTTTGTATAAGCAGCAGGATAATTGCGGGCTAAAGATATCGCTTTTGTAAAATTTTCAATAGCTTTTTCATATCCTTTACGGGTCAGCTCATCGGAAATATAATAAAAGCCGGTTTGATTGTAATAAGTATTACCCATTGCATTATATGCCCAAGCAGATTTTGGATAAAATAATAAAGCTACATGATAATGAAATCTCGCTAAGTCATAAAATCTTAATTCGTCACTTTCCCAAATACCCATTTTTACATAAAAATCGGATATTTTTTCAGGTTTATAATAAGGACTTTTAAAGAAAGCACCTGCTAAAAATATAATTAATAATGAATATATTAAAATTCTTTTTTGAAAATCATTCATATTATTTTTCCAAGCTTAAATTTTTTATATTTTTAACTCTATTTACAAGATTTGGATGAGTCGAGCAAATTTCATAAAACCAAGTCCAGAAACCGCTTTCTTCATATGCATTTTTTAATAAAGTATCAATATTGACTTTTTTGTATAATTTTTTACCTGCTAATAATGCCAGCATTCCGTCAGTTGAATTTTCTGGAACAAGTGCTGCTGCAAAGTTATCACAAGTTGTTTCGCAAGCTCTTGAATATGCAAAACCTAAAAATGGAATTATTTCTGCGCAAAGTATATATTTTTTCTTTGTTAAGTGGCCTCTTTTAACATGTGCAAGTTCATGTGCAACAATAAAATTAACAGCATTTTCACCCTGTTCATAAGCCATTTCCAATACATCAGAGTATATTACAACAAAATCTTTAAAGAAAAATCTTGTTGCAAAAGCGTTCAATAGTCCGCCTGATTGCATAACATAAGCATCAGGTACTTTCTTAATATTCATTTTTTCAGAATATTCAACTATTTTTTCATATATATCCGAAAACTGTTCCTGATTAATTTTTACCGCATTGTGTTTTAGCATACCAATACTTAAGCCTTGCATAAAATACATGAACAAAGCAATAAACAATATGTACATAATAGGTACTATTGTTATGATACAAAGTAAGTAAAAAACTATTGAAATTGTCAGCATAATTCCAAAGTAAACATTTTCTTTTGTTGTAACTAATTTCTTAAAATTCATTTTTCACTTCCTAACTTTTATTCTTAAATACTATTTTATATTAAATATTTTTTTCCAAAAATGCATAAATTCAAGACGTTTTTTCAATTTACTATTGAATTTTATTATACATTCGTTTTGACCAATTATATGGTTTGTCAAATTTCTTTCTACACGGGAATTTGAAGCTATAACACAATCTTTCAGATAGACATTATCTGCAATTTCAACTCCGTCCCATAAAATACAATTTTCTAAAGTTACATGTTCTCCGATAGTACATTCATCACCAATTACAGAATGGCCTATAAATTTCAGATTTTTAGGCAAATGAGTTTTTCCGCAAATGTAACTGCCAAGTTCCGCTCTGTGAATTTCGTCATGTTTAAAAGTATATAAATTTTCAAACAAATCCAATGTTGACTGTCTGTATTGGTCTAATGTTCCAATATCTGACCAGTATTCATTAACCCGGAATACATTTATTTGATGTTCTTTCAATAAATTTGGAAAAACATTTTTTGCAAAATCGTAAAATTCATTTGCAGGAATGTAATCAAAAATTTTGTAGTTAAAAATATAAATTCCTGTGTTAATTAAATTACTTTTAGCATCTTTAATAGCAGGTTTTTCTTGAAATTCAGTTATATAATCATTATCATCAGTAACAACAACCCCAAAATTCGGAATATCTTCTTCTTTAACCGGTTTTACTCCAATAGTTGCAATAGCTCCTGATTGTTTATGAATTTCCATGCCTTTCATTAAATCAGCATTTGTAACTCCATCAGCAGAAAGCACGAAGAAATCTTCACCTTCTTCAAAAAAGAATTGACATTTTTTAACCCCTCCCGCTGTACCTGAAAGAGTTTCTTCAGTTATATAGTTAAAATTTATACCAAGATGATTTTCAACATACCTTGCAACAATTTGTTCTGCAAGATAAAAAGTGTTTGCGACAACATCTTTAACCCCTATTGAGGCTAAATTTTCTAATAAAATATCCATAACAGGTTTATTACATATCGGAACAAGAGGTTTTGGAACACTTTTGGTAAGCGGGTCTAATCTTGAACCTACACCTGCAGACATAACCATTGCTTTGTACATTTAAAACTCCTAATATCTATAAAATGATTTTACTATAAATTTTTGGTATATACAAGCAAAAATATTTTTGTTATATAATTTTAATGTGAAAAAGAATATAGGAGGAAACATGAAAGACATTCAAGTTTCACAAGAAGTGGAAAAAATGTGTTGTGTAAAAAGAGGTGTTAAAGGCACTCCTGCTCCAATCCCTCAAGAAGGCGAATGGACAAAATGCAAAGAAATTAAGGACATTTCAGGTTTAACACACGGCTGCGGCTGCTGTGCTCCTCAACAAGGAACCTGCAAATTAACTTTAAATGTAAAAGAAGGTATTATTCTGGAAGCGTTAGTTGAAACAATAGGTTGTTCAGGTATGACTCACTCAGCTTCAATGGCTGCATAAATTTTACCCGGTAAAACAATTTTTGAATCATTAAATAATGACCTTTTATGTGATGCTATA